>CAZIDC010000216.1:0-5492 GCA_964537885.1 uncultured Syntrophaceae bacterium
AGAAGCGAAGGAAGTTAGGGGAGGTTGCCCCATGGCGGTTTTCAGTGTAAGATGAGCGTCCGGGAAAGTCCCCTGCTTTTCTGCAGGGAGGAAATCATCAATTGGAGGGATCAAATGAAAAAAGGGAATCGTAAGTCATTTTTGGGAATTGTTCTGGCCTTTTGCTTCATGCTCCCTTTGGGCTTAAATGCAGCTCAGGCAGCTCCCCCCGCGGGAGTATTGAAGGAAGCCATCCACTGGGGGCTTTCGGCAGACTGGCTTGACCCGGCCACCAACAGCGGCCTCCTTCCGGCGCAGATTACCCTCTATCTCTTCCATGACGCCCTGCTAAAGCCCATGCCCGACGGCACCTACTCTCCTTGCTTGGCCGAATCATGGACCATCAGCCAGGATGCAAAGGTCTATGAATTCAAACTCCGCAAAGGAGTGAAGTTTCACAATGGCGACCCCCTGACCGCCGAGGACGTGATCTTCAGCTTCTGGAGATACAAGGCCGGCCAGGCGAAAATTATCCATGGCAAGACCGAGAAAGTGGAAGCCGTTAATCCTCACCTAGTCCGTTTTCAGTTCAAAGAGTCCTTTCCCGACTTCTTAGAGTATCTTCTTCCGGGGGCGACCAGCATTGCCTGGATAGTGCCGAAAAAATACGTGGAAAAGGTGGGAGACGCAGGCTTTAAAAAACATCCCGTTGGCGCCGGCCCGTACAAGTTCGTGGAATTTGTAGCGGGCTCAAGGATGATCGGGGAAGCTTTTACCGATTTCTGGCGAAAAGTGCCCCAGATCAAGAGAATGGAGCTTCATATCATCTCCGAACCGGCGACCCGCCTGTCCATGACCCGGAGAGGGGAATCAGACATTTCCACTCTTATGCAGGGCGTTTTTTATGAAGATTTGAAAAAGGATCAGAAGCTCAGAATGGGTTTGCCCCTTAGCCCGACACGGTGGCTTGTGTACATGACCTCCCAGTGGGACCCGAAGTCGCCGTGGTCGAATGCCAAGGTGCGCAAGGCCGCAAGCCTGGCGATAGACCGGAAGACTTTAGCCGATGTTCACATGCCCGGTTGCGGCCCGATCGGCTCTTTAGGGCTGGAGAGTGACCCCATGGCGGTGGATTTTCCACCGGATCCCTATGACCCGGAGCAAGCCAAGAAGCTGCTGGCGGAAGCCGGTTATCCCAAGGGCTTTCATGGGGGCTTATATTATCCATACGATGGTCCGTATTGGCCATACGGGGAGCAAGTCGCTAATTACTGGAAGGCAATTGGAATTTCCCTTGACACGCGACTGATGGATAGACCGGCCTGGTTCGCCCACCGCCAGGCGGGAAAAATGAAGGGCGCCACTTTTATCGACAATTCCCAGGCCCCAACCATCGGGGGACGCCTGCTCTACCTTTTCGGCTCCACCTCCTACGGGAATTATCCGGACATCGAAGAAGTCTGGAAACAATATAACAAAACAACTGACCCCAAGATACGGAAGGATTTGATCGGGCGTATTCAGAAGCTCATTTACGAGAAAACCATGTTTATTACTCTTACTTCAACGAATTCGCCCGCTGCCTTCGGCCCAAGGGTAAAGGGGAACCCTTACAGGATTCAGCCGCTTATCTGGTTTACGGCCCCCTTTGAAGACATGGAGTTAGTCCAATAATGAATAGGAAATAACCATGGAAGTCAAAGCAAAAAATTGGAAAGTCCTGAAGGGCCGAAGGCTCATCGATGGCCAAGGCGGGGAGGTGGACCAAGACGCCTGCGTGGTCATTGAGGGATCGCGCATTAAAGCGGCTGGGGCGGCCAACGAGATACGCACCCCTAAGGGCGCTGAAGTGATTGCCCTGCCGGGTTGCACCCTGATGCCCGGCCTGATGGATATTCACCTGCACACATCGGCCTATAATATCCTAACTTTCCAGAATCCCCGGGTGGCCCATTTCGAAACCACGCCCCAGCTCCAGATGCTTTATGCGCTTCTGCACGCCCAGATGTGTTTCGAGCAGGGATTTACCACCTTAAGAAATCATCCCTGGGTGACGGCTTATGGGAACCATAACACGGCGGAGTTAGTGGCCATTCGCGAGGCCATCCATACCGGGATCATGGCCGGGCCCAGACTTTTAGTCGGCGGACATGCCATCATAACCAATTCCCATCTCGACCTCCTTCATCCGGGAATGGCTCTCAGGCAGCCGGGGCTGACCGCCGACGGACCGTGGGAGCTGCGCAAGCTGGTCCGTTCGCAACTGAGGATCGGCTGCGATTACATCAAGACCTGTGCCTCCGGCGGAGGGGGAACGGAAAAGGAAGAGCCCGACATAAGAAACATGACCCAGGAGGAGCTGGACGCGATCGTGGACGAAGCCCATGCCTTCCACAAGCGCTGTGCTTGCCATTGTTTTACCCCCACCGCCCAGCGCATGGCTGTAAGGGCCGGGGTGGACACCATTGAGCATTGTGTATTCACGGATGATGAAGCCATAGCCATGATGAAGGCGGAGAATAAGATCGTCGTTCCCACGCTGGCCCACCGCTCCGATCGGGCCATTGAAGTAAGGCGAAAAGCGGGCAGCTCAGAGTTTGTTTTGAATAAAATGAAAAAGATTCAACCGTATACCAGGGAGGCCTTCAAGAAATTCCATCAGGCCGGGATCAAAATGGCCCTGGGTACGGACACCCAAATCGACCCTGAAATGGGCACGAGCGCCCATGAGCTGGAGATCTACGTTGATTACGGGATGACCCCCATGGAAGCAATCCAAACCGCCACCCGGAACGCTGCCGAGGCCATCGGACTGGAGAGGGAAATCGGGACCTTAGAGCCAGGGAAATTGGCGGATATCATCGCCGTAGAAGGAAATCCGTTAAAAGATATTCGGGTCCTCCAGGACAAAAGAAGGATTCAGATGGTCATGAAGGAAGGGAAAATTTATGTGTCCCGGAAACCCGGGCAGGAGAAATACGTTATTCACGATCAGGACTGGAGCTGGAAGCGGATATAAGGGCGGGAGTGGAGAGTAGGGAGTTGGGAGTTGTAAGGTGTTACCGCTTCCAACTTACTACTCGCCCCTGATTTTGGCCGCGATGGCATCAGCCATCGCCGTCGTGGACGAATTTCCTCCCAAATCATAGGTTCTCACTTTACCTTCAAGAAGGACATCCATGATTGCCCTCTCGATCCGGCGGGCCATGGCGGTCTCTCCGAGGTAAGCGAGCATCATCATCGCCGCCCGGATGGCGGCGATGGGGTTGACCACGTTTTTATCCGCGTATTTGGGAGCGGTCCCGTGAATCGGTTCAAAGACGGCAAAAGAATCGCCGATATTCCCGCCGTAGGCAAACCCCATACCGCCGCTAATTCCTGCGCCTACATCGCTTAAGATATCGCCGTTGGCGTTTTCCGCGAAGACTATGTTGAACTTCTCCGGTTTCATGACGATCTGCATGGCGCAGGCGTCAATGGTCATATCCTCGGCCTCCACCCCTGGATATTCCTTAGCCATTCCGTAAAATAATTGCCTCATCGGTTCATCCGTATAGGTAAGAACGTGGGCTTTATGGGTGAAGGTTACTTTGGGATTCTTCTCCTTCCGGGCCAGCTCAAAGCAAAAGCGGAGAATTCGCTCCATCCCCTTGCGGGTGAATACCCGCAAATTCACGTGGGTATCCCCGTCAATGTATCCTGTCCCCTGGTACAAGCCTTCGGTGTTTTCCCTGACGATGATGAGGTCCGCCCTGGGCTGCAGTGCCCTGGAGCCGGGGAGCGATTTTATCGGCCGGACGTTGGCGTATAAATTAAAGCCCAACCGGAACCCGGAAAGCACGGCCACCGTATGGGGATTCCCTGCCGCTCCAAACAGGGCCGCATCCGTCTCTTTCATGGCCTCGAAAGTCTCCGGGGGAAAGGGGTTGCCATATCGGGCAACAGCCGCTTCCCCGGTGTCCATTTTCTTAAAATTCAAGGTGAATTCTTCAGCCACGCCATTCACCTCATCCAGAACGATCCTCGCGGCTCGAATCACGTCCCTCCCGATTCCATCGCCGGGGATGACGCCAATCCTGTATTGCTTTTTCATTCCTGAACCCTTCGCTTCCATCTGGGAAAGATTAATATTCCACCTTTTCTTCGAATTTTTGTAACAGTTTAGTCTTTTGAAAAGACGTAAAATCCCCCTCCATCCCCCTTTTCCAAAGGGGGAAAAAGTGGAATCTCCCATCGAATTCCCCAAAAGCTCTCCTCCCTTTGCAAAAGGGAGGACGGGAGGGATTTCTAGTCCGCGGATCAAAGAGCTAAAGTGTTACAAATTTTTTATTTTAGCAGGGGCACAACCCTGAGTTTATTGATCGAGTTGGTGCCGTCACCGTGGAGAAAAGTCAACCCGTCCCGGACCAGCTTCTCCATGGGGTGGTCGCGCATGATTCCGCTTCCCCCCAGGATATCCAGTCCCAGCAGGATCACTTTGACCACGCAATCGCAGGAAAAGATTTTCCCAAAGCGGGTTTTCTTGACATCATATTCCGTATCGTTCTGGATATGATAGGCCGTATCCCAGAGGTATCCCTCCAGGGTGTCGATCATCATGGCAATCTCGGCCAACATCATACCGATGGCCTGGTGCTCGATGATGGGCCGGCCGCCCTGCACCCGCTGCCGGGCATGCTCCACAACGATCCGGTAAATCGCCCGGCAAATACCAAGATACATAGCGGGGATTTCAAGACTTCCCCGGAAGATTTGCGAGAAGGTGGCAAACCCGGCGTTTTCCTCTCCGAGCATGTATTCCTTCGGCACCCGGACATTATCGAAAAAAGTCTCTCCATTGGGGTACAGCCGGAAACCCATTTTATTATGAACCTGCCCATAGGAAATGCCGGGGAGGTCGTGGGGCACAAGAAAAGTTGACGTGCCCTGGCGGACCGGCTGGCTGCGATCCGTCCGGGCGTATACGAGCAGCAACTTGGAAAACCCCGCAAGGGAACACAAGGTTTTGGTCCCGTTTAAGATGTAGGAATTCCCATCCCGAACGGCGGTCAGCGCCACCCCGGCTCCCGGAGCGTTGTAGGGAAGAATGTTGTCGCTCCCGGCATTCGGTTCGGTCATCAGAATCGAGCAGGTATAATCATGATCTTCCGCAAACTCCGTGAGAAATTTTTTCTTCTGGAATTCGGTCCCGGCTTCAACGACCACCTGGGAAACCTTCCAGCATTGACTTATGACCTTGGCGGTTCCCGCTTCCACCTCGCACATCGTGGTGAGCAGGAGGGCCTTCGTGGCTACATCGGCTCCAACTCCGCCATATTCTTCAGGGAGAACCAGGGTCCTTAAGCCGATCTCCGATGCTTTCCTGACCAGTTCGGCGGGGTAGCAATCCTTGGGATGGGTCCGTCCATCAATTTCGGCCATGACCGGTCTGACTTCTTTTTCAAAAAAATCCCGCGCTAAGTCCCGTAAAGCAATTTGTTCTTCAGTGAATTGAATGCTCATTCTCTTCCCCC
>CAZIDC010000217.1:0-5488 GCA_964537885.1 uncultured Syntrophaceae bacterium
TCATCTTATTCAGTTTTTTTCAATTTGTCAAAGGTTGAAATTTCTGCAACCGGGTCTCCCCCGTATTATTTCCTTTTTAGCGAAATTTTTATTGAATGTCAAACCCGGGATAAATATTTCAGGCCTAAAAAAAAATAAAAAAACTTGACAAAAATAATCGTGGATGGTAAGAAAACAAAATTATTTGTTCGTTGCGGGTAGTCCTTTCTTCCTCCTTCGATGAAAAAACTCTTTGGCTGTTGATTTAAAGATGGGGGTCCCCTCTTGGGGGCTGCCTATTGTTAAGCCAATTTGATCGTAGAGAGAGTTTTTGGATCTGATGTCGCTTTAGTTCCCGTCAGCCGCTTTAAACCCTTACCTTATTACATCTTTCAAAGGAGGAAGTCATGAGGAAATTTAGAATATTTTCTTTATTTTTTATTCTCGGATTCTTCGCCTTCGCCGCGGCAGAGGCCATGGCCCAGCCCAAGGAGATCATTCTGGGCACAGCCCTGCCCATGACCGGGGGGCAGTCCCGCGAAGGGGGCTACTTCAAGAAAGGCTACGAGCTGGCGATCAAAGAGATCAATGATGGCGGGGGCATCCTGGTCAAAGAATACGGCAAGAAGATTCCCATAAAGGTCGTTATCTACGACGATAAGAGCGATAATACCACCTCTGTCCAGCTTTACGAGAAACTGGTTACCGAAGATAGAGCACACGCGCTGCTCGGTGGATATGGGACTCCCCTGATTACAGCCCATACCATCGTTCCCGAAAAATACCGGGTTCCCTACGTCAACGGGGGCGGAGCTACCGGAGCCATTTACCAGCGGGGAATGAAATATATCTTTGGGACCCTGTCCAGCATCGAGAAACTGTCCAATACGCTGATGGATTGGATCGCTTCCCAACAGGACGCCGGCAACCTTAAGAAACCCATGAAGATCGCCGTGGTGGGGGAAAATACCTCTCATGGCAAAGAATTCCGCCAGGGCGTTCTGAACAAGAGCAAGGCATCTCCTGCTCGCTTCCAGGTCATTATGGACGAGCCCTTTGAATTAAACCTCAAGGATGCCGACCCCCTCCTGCAGAAGCTCAAGGCCGCCAAAGCGGATATTTTTCTGGCCGATGCCCGCATCGCCGACTATACCACCATCCACCGCCGCTATACCGAAATGCGCCTTTATCATCAGGTGGCGAGCTATGGGCCGCGGGGGACGGAGAAGGCGGCCCGGGATGCCCTGGGAACTGCCTCGGAATACATTGTTTCCTGCAACTGGTGGCACAAAGAAATTCCCTCACCGGAGGCCAAGACCTTTGCCGAGAAGTATGCCAAAACCTACAACGAACCCGCCGAGTGGTTTCCCGCTCTGGCTTACGAGACGGCGCGGGTTATGGCCAAGGCGATTGAAGATGCCGGCAGCCTGGATAAGACTAAAATTCGTGACGCCTTAGCCAAGATGGACATGAAGAATTCCTTGGTCGTTGGGGGGCGGGTCTGGTTTAAACCCAACGGGCAGATCGACAATGACTACGTGATGATGCAAAACCTCCCCGGCGGCAAGGTTGCGCTCATTTACCCCAAGGAGATCGCGACCCACAAGGCCATCGTGCCGATTCCCCAGAAGTAGGAACGGGGAAATGACGGGGCCAATAAATCCCCGCATGCCCTTCTCCGTTCTAAACGGGTCATTCCCTTTTGAGGAGGTTCAATGACGATAGACCTTCCTGCCCTGCTGGTCGGCGCAACGCTCTTGGCAGGACTCTACGCAACCATGTCCTACGGCCTGGCCCTGATCTATGGCGTCATGAAGATTGTCAACCTGGCCCACGCCGGCGTGATCATGTGGGGGGCCTACGCGGCTTTTGTCTTTATTGTCCAATGCGGAATAAACCCTTTTTTAGCGCCGCTGCTCATCGTTCCTCTCTTCTTCGTCTTTGGGATGCTCCTGCAACGTTATATCGTCAGACGCGTGATGTATGCTCCCTCTATTTCCTCCCTGCTCCTTCTCTTCGGGCTTTGGCTGATCATGCAGAACATTGCCTATCTGCTGTTCTCCGGAGATACCCGGGCCATCACCACCGGGTACACCCTTCTGACTTTCGAGGTTTTGGGTATTTCCATCTCCGTCAACCGGCTGGTGGTGTTCCTCGTGGGCCTAATGGCCCTTTTTGCTCTGCAGCAATTCCTGGGGCACACTTACATGGGTAAGGCCATCCGGGCTACGGCCCAGGATGGTGACGCCAGTAAGTTAGTGGGGATAAACACGGACCGGGTGATGGAGATCGCCTTCGGCCTCGGTACCGCCCTGGCCAGCCTGGCCGGATCGCTCATGGCGCTGATCTTTGCCTTTGATCCGGATTTCGGCCGGTCCCATCTTTTGAAAGGATTCTGTATCGTGGTGCTGGGGGGGCTGGAAAGCATTGTCGGCGTGGCCTTGGGTTCTTTAGTCCTGGCCATCGCCGAAGCGTTGAGCGTTCTGTGGATCATGCCGGCCATGCAGGATTTCGTCAGCTTCGCGATCCTGGTAATCGTGCTTGTAGCCATGCCCGGGGGGATGTCGGGATTATTGAGCAAGTTGCGGAGAAACTGATTTTGGCCAGAGGTGGAAAACGAATCAGAGAAGCGTTGGGCTCCGGGAAAACATGGGCTGGCCTGGGTGGCCTGATCTTTTTGCTGTGGATACCGTTTTCAGGAATCGGGGGAGGTTACCTGCAAACCCTGGGGTTTTTAACTTTCCTCTATGTGACCCTGAGCACAGGCTGGAATATCCTGGGCGGTTATACGGGGCAGATCTCTTTTGGTCATGCTACGTTCTATGGCCTGGGGGCCTACGCGACCAGTATCTTGGCTCTGCGGGGCGTTCCCCCTTTGGTGACCATGCCCATTGCCGGGATCGTTGCGTCCTTGTATGGATTGCTGTGGGGTTACCCCTGTTTGCGCCTGCGCGGCCAGTATTTTGCCATCGCCACCATTGGCGTGGGTGAGGCGACTCGTATATTAATGCTCAACTTAGACGATCTGATCAAGAACAATGATTGGCTCAAAGGATTCTTGCGGGAGGGTGTCCTCACCGGCGGAGCGACCGGTCTGATGTTACCCACACCGACGGACATCCATGCCTATGCGTTTGGTTTTTACTACGGGGCAATGGTGCTGATGTTTGCCGCCTTGTTGGTCTCCTGGTGGGTAAAAAACAGCAAGTTTGGCCTGGGACTGTTGGCGATCAACATGGACATAGACGCTGCTGAAACCCTCGGAGTGAAAACCTCTTATTATAAAAACCTGGCTCTCATGCTCAGCGCCTTCATGGTCGGCATCTGCGGCAGCATTTATGCGCAATATGTTTTTTACATCGACCCGCAAACCGTCTTTGGATTCCCCATGAGCATCGCCATGGTGCTTATGCCCACCATTGGGGGGATCGGGACTCTGGCCGGCCCGGTCTTGGGGGCTGTAGTTTATATCGTAGTTCAGGACCGTATCCTCACCGCCAACCTGGAGATCGGAACTCTTAAACTCTCCTTGAGCAGCTTGCATCTACTGATTTATGGCAGCGTCCTGGTGCTGATTGTGCTCTTTGAACCGAAGGGTATCATGGGCTTGCAGAAAAGAGTGGTGAAGTGGTGGGAAGGACGGGGGAGCGATGGAGGAGTCAAAAAGAGGATTGGGTAGCAAGGCAGAGGGTCGAGAGAGGCATTCATGGCCGGCATTATCGAAGGAATAGAAGTTAGCAAACACTTCGGCGGACTGATGGCGGTGAATAACGTTTCCTTCCAGGTAAACCCGGGAGAGATCTTCGGGCTCATCGGCCCCAACGGCGCGGGGAAGACCACTCTCTTTCGCTGCATTACGGGGGTCTATCCGCCTACCAGGGGAAAGATCCTTTTCCAGGATAAAGACATTACCAAGCTTATGCCCCATTCTATCTGTGTCCGGGGCATCACGAATACCCATCAAGTGGTTAAGCCTTTTTCCGAGATGACCGTCCTGGACAACGTCCGGGTGGGAGCTTTTTTCGGCCGGGGCTGGGTCAGCGGCGAAGTAAAAGATGCCACCCGGGAAGCCAGGAATGTCCTGGAGTTCACCGGTCTGGCTCCCAAAGCCAATTTTTTGGCCCGCAACTTAACCCTGCCGGACCGCAAGCGCCTGGAAGTGGCCCGGGCTCTGGCTACCCGCCCCGAGGTGCTGCTGCTGGACGAAGTCGTGGCCGGTCTCAATCCAACGGAAACGGACATGATGATTCAACTGATCCGCCGGCTGCGGGATAGCGGCATCACGATCCTTATGGTGGAGCACGTCATGCGCGCCGTTCTGGGGGTGAGCGACCGGGTCATGGTGCTGAATTTCGGCGAAAAAATCGCTGAGGGGACACCCCAGCAGGTCTCCACCCATCCCCAGGTCATCGAGGCCTACCTGGGTAAGAGCTATTCCGCACCCCCCGCCCAGAAGCTGTGAAAAAATTGGGGTAGGGGGAGCGGCGCGAATTTTTCCGTCCCCTGGACAACGGAAAAAGCTGATTTCGCCGGGCAGTTGAATTTTTTCACACCTTCCTCCCTCGGGGGGGAGGGTAAAAATAGGGGGCCGCGGGTTAGGGTATAGGGTAGATAACGGCGGATAGGAATGAGAAGGGAAGACGATCCCGATGCTTGAAGTAGAGGGAATAAACGTATTTTATGACGATGCCCAGGCTTTATGGGATGTCTCCTTCACCGTAAACCATGGGGAGATTGTCACCCTTGTGGGTTCCAACGGGGCTGGCAAGAGTACTACGCTCAAAGCGATCTCTGGATTGGTCCCCCCTCTTTCCGGAGAGATCCGCCTAAAAAAAGCCCGCATAGACCATCTGCCAGCTCACCGGATCGTCGAGATGGGCATTGCCCAGATCCCGGAGGGGCGGAGGTTGTGGCCGGGCCTTACGGTAGCCGAGAATTTGGAACTGGGAGCCTATACCCGGTCGGCGCGGGCCGCCAGAGAAGAATCGCTGAAAGGGGTTTTCCAGCTCTTCCCGCGCTTAGAGGAACGTCAGGGGCAATTAGCTGGAACTCTTTCGGGCGGGGAGCAGCAGATGCTGGCGATCGGCCGGGGGCTCCTTTCCAAACCCCAATTGCTCATCCTTGACGAACCTTCTCTGGGCCTGGCGCCTCTGCTGGTAAATAATATCTTTGAGACCATCCAGAAGATCAGCCTCCAGGGAGTAACGATCCTACTGGTGGAACAAAACGTAAACCACGCCCTAACCATTTCTCACCGGGGATACGTTCTGGAAACCGGTCGTATTGTTCTTTATGGAACTGGCCAGGAACTACTGAGCGACGAGCATATCAAGACCGCATATTTAGGGCTTTAGGCGCTTCCCCTTTGAATGGCAGCCAAGTCAACAATAACTTTTTTCACTCCTTCATCCGTTTTGGCATCTTCTTCCTAATTTTGCCTCGATAGCATAGAAATTCTTTTTTATCTTTCCCCTTGCCTTCTCCCCCGTTGGCAGGATCGGTGGTCATT
>CAZIDC010000218.1:0-5478 GCA_964537885.1 uncultured Syntrophaceae bacterium
ACTTGATATTTCAAAATGAAAAGGATATAATTTTTAATTTTGAAGATCATTAATGATTTTAAACTCCTTCATAGAGGAGGTTGTATAAAGCTTGATAACAGCAATTTTTTTTGATGTAAAATAATTTTGGAGTAGGAGCGCATCGGTGAAGAGGACTTATCAACCGAGCAATACACGCCGGAAAAGAACCCATGGATTCTTAAAACGCATGTCCACCAAGGGCGGGCGTTTGGTTTTAAAACGCAGGAGGGCCAAAGGCCGGAAGAGACTGGTGGTTGAGGCAAGCGATTACTGAGACCCAGGCCGCGATAGACCGGAACTCGGGAGATGGGCCTTTATACTTTCGGAAAAGAGGAGAGGATTCGTAGCCGATCTGATTTCCTGAGAATCTCCAAGGAAGGAACGAAATACGGCACCGACCATTTCCGGGTGGCCCTGTGCCCCAATAAGCTTCCCTCCCGGAGATTGGGAATTACAGTTGGGAAAAACATCGGGACAGCGGTCGAGCGCAATCGTGTAAAACGTCGGATTCGGGAGTGTTTTCGCCTGAATAAAGAAATTTTCCCGGACTCTACCGACGTTGTGATCACAGCCAAAAAGGGCGCAGCCGGTCTGAATTTTTTGCAAACCACTGAAGAATTGAAAGGATTATTAAGGGGGCGGACGCTCCCCTAAACTCTGGATGTTGACTCGAATCATCCTCGGCCTCATTCGCTTTTATCGCTACTTCCTCTCCCCGCTGACCTTTTCCTCTTGCCGTTTTGCGCCCACATGCTCTGCCTATGCCCTGGAAGCGGTTGAGCGTTTCGGCCCGGCCAAAGGGATGCTCTTGGCGGTCTGGAGGCTGATGAAATGCCATCCTTTCCACCCCGGCGGCTATGACCCAGTGGGTAAGCCCCCGGATCGGCCTGAAAAGAGCCTTTCCCGTCAATGCGCCGGCAAAGGATGAACCCGGGATGCCGACAAGGGACGAACGGATAGAGAAAAACGGAGGCTTTTCATGGAAAAACGCGCGCTTTTGGCTGTAATTATTTCTTTGATCATTCTAGTCGTATACCAGCAATATTTTACTTCTGCTCCTCCTGATCCCGATAAAGAAAAGCCCCAACAGGAAAAGGTCGCCCCGCCTGCCAAAGAAGAAGGCGGAAAAGCAGTTCCCATTCCATCCCCCCCGGACCAAAGACCTGCGGAAATAAGGGTTCAGCCTGGGAAAGACATCACGGTCGAAACTCCTCTTTACGCCGCCGTCTTTGACACCCGCGGGGCCCGCCTCAAAAGCTGGAAGGTTAAAAAACATATGGATAAGATGGGAGAGGGTGCCAAGCCGATCGATCTGGCCACGGAGGCCCTCAGCGGGGGCTACCCCTTCGGCTTAGAGATCGCCGAAGCCAATTTTGCCTTCCAAGCGGATTCCACTTTCCAGGTAAACGTCGACCATTTAAAGTTGGGGCCGGAAAAGGACAAAGGGGAATTGCTTTTCACCTGGAATTCCCCCGACGGCCTGCGCCTTACCCAGCAGATCCTTTTTTATGCCGATAGCTACCGGATGGATATCAACCTGCAGATGACCAATCTATCTTCCCATTCTTTCGAAGGAAGGCCGCTCTTGGCCTGGTCCGGGAAAATTTTTACCACCCCGGGAAGCGGGGGCGGCATGGCCTGCATCCCCGGATCGGGTGGAGGCTCTAGCGCCGCAGTTCCTCCTTTTACTACCCTTGTCAAGAAAGAACTCCACGAGATAGAGCTGAGTGACCTCAAAGAGGAAAGGCGCTTTTCCCAGAATGTCGAGTGGGGCGGGTTCCAAAATATCTATTTTCTCGCCGCTCTTATACCCAAGAAATCCGAGGGCACTGAACTCATTCTGAAAAAGGTATCCGATACCGCGGCCGAGCTGCGCATGGGGGGGCCCAAAGCCTCCTTACCCCCGGGGACCCAGTTCTCCCAGTCCTACGCCATGTACCTCGGCCCCAAAGACCTGGACATTCTAAAAATATTCGGGTCCGACCTGGACCGCGCCCTGGACTATGGCTGGTTTGACATCGTAGCCAAACCCATGCTCTATGCCATGAAATTTTTCTACAAGTACACAGGCAATTATGGCCTGGCCATCATCATCCTCACGGTGATCATCAAGATCCTCTTCTGGTGGCCCACCCAGATCAGTTACAAGTCCATGAAGGAGATGAAAAAGCTCCAGCCGGAAATGGCCAAGCTAAAGGAAAAGTTTAAGGACGACAAGGAAAAAATGAACAAGGAGACGATGGAGCTCTACCGCCGGTACAAGGTCAACCCGATGAGCGGCTGTCTGCCCATGGTCATTCAGATCCCCATCTTTTTTGCCCTCTACAAGGTTTTGCTGTACTCCATCGAAATTCGCCACGCTCCTTTCTATTGGTGGATCCAGGACCTCTCGGCGGCCGATCCCTACTACATCTCTCCCATTCTCATGGGGGCCTCCATGTTCATCCAACAGTGGATGACTCCCACCACCGGGGACCCCACCCAGGCTAAGATGATGTTGATCATGCCCGTGGTCTTTACTTTTATGTTCCTGACCTTCCCCACGGGGCTGGTCATTTACTGGCTGTTCAACAACCTGCTCTCCATCGGGCAGCAAATCTATATCAATAAAAAACCGGCATAGATTCGGGGGAACCTATGAAGTCCATTGAAACCGAAGGAAAGACCATTGAAGATGCCATCCATAAAGCCTGTGAGGAGTTAAACGCCTGCCGGGAAGAAATGAATATTGAAGTCCTAACCGAAGGCTCCACCGGGTTTTTAGGCCTGGTGGGCGCAAAGAAGGCCCAGGTGCGGGCGACCTTGAAGGAGATTGCCGCCCCGCCGGAGAAAAAGGCAGGCCCTGCATCTGCTGATTCCAGCAGCCCGGCCGCGGCCACCGCCAAAAAAACACTGATAGACCTTCTCGGCTTGCTGGGAATCGAAGCCAGCGTTGAATTGCGGGAAGAACAGGAGCGCATCTTCCTTTCTATCAAAAGCGATGGCAGCGGCCTGCTCATCGGCCGCAAAGGCCAGACCCTCGACGCCCTGGAATATCTCATCAACAAGATCGTCCATAAGGACGCCGAGGATAAGAAGCGTATTGTCGTCGACACGGAAAACTACCGCTCCCGCCGTGAGGAATCCCTGGCCGGCCTGGCCCATCGCCTGGCGGAAAAAGCCAAGCGGCTGGGACGACCCGTGACCATCAGTCCCATGAATGCCCACGACCGGCGGATCGTCCACATGGCCCTTCAGGACGATAAGACCCTGCGCACCCGGTCAACGGGAACCGGCCTCTTCCGGAAGGTGATCATCACCCCCGAGAAAAAAGCTTCATGAACTATGGCGTAATGGGGGATACGATTGCGGCGATCTCCACCCCGCTGGGAATAGGAGGAATCGGCATCGTAAGAATCAGCGGCCCCCAGGCCCTAACCGTGGCCGGCAAAGTCTTTCGGCGGAAGAGGGCCCAGGGACCCTTCCTCTCCCACCGTTTTTACCTTGGAGAAATCATCCACCCCGAAAAGCAAACCGTTCTTGACGAGGCGTTCCTCGTCTTCATGCGCCAGCCCAAGACTTATACCCGTGAAGACGTAGTGGAAATCCAGTGCCACAGCGGAGCCTTGATCTTACAAGAGATTGTAGAGGCTGTCCTTCAAAGCGGGGCCCGGCTGGCCGAACCGGGAGAGTTCACCAAGCGCGCCTTTCTCAACGGCCGGATCGACCTTACCCAGGCTGAAGCTGTCATCGACTTGATCCGCTCCCGGACCCAGCGCTCCCTGGAATTAGCCAATCGCCAGCGGTCGGGAAGGCTAACTGAGAAGGTGAAGCAGGGGAGAGAAGACTTGTTGGACCTTTTGGCCTTACTCGAAGTGTCCATCGATTTCCCCGAGGAAGACGTGCCGGAGCTTTCCCAGCCGGAAGCCATTCGCCGTATTCAGAAAATCCGGGATGGCCTGGATAAGCTTTTGGCTACCTATGAGGAAGGTAAAATAATCCGGGAAGGAATCGCCGCTGCAATCGTCGGCAAACCCAACGTGGGAAAATCCAGTTTGCTCAATTGCCTTCTAAAGGAGGAGCGGGCCATTGTCACCGCCATCCCCGGGACCACCCGGGACGTTATCGAAGAAGTAGTTGCCATCGAAGGGATTCCCCTGAGGATCATGGATACGGCTGGCCTCAGGCTGGCGAAGGATGTCATCGAAGAAGAAGGGGTACGGCGCACCCGCGAGCGGCTGGAGGAGGCAGACTTAGCCATCTGGGTTGTGGATGGGTCTGAACCTTTGAGTTCTGAAGACCTCGACATTCTCCCTCAGGTGCAGAACAAGAAGACCGTAATCGCCATCAATAAAAACGACCTTCCCCGGCGCCTTTCTGCGGAAGACCTGGGCCGGCAACTCCCGCAAGCCCCGCTCATAAGCATCTCCGCGCTCCTTGGCTCGGGGATCGAGGGTCTTAAAAAGGCCATCCGTGGGGTGGTCTTAAAGGGCCAAGGGGAGTCATCGGCGGAAATTCTTCTGGCCAATCTCCGCCACAAGAGGGCTTTCGAGGTCGCCCGGGAGGCCTTATCCCAGGCCCTAAAAGGGCTGGAAGCAAAGCTTTCTCCCGAGTTCATCACCCTGGATTTGCAGCGAGCCCTGGAAGCATTGGGAGAAATCATCGGGGAAACCACTTCGGAAGATGTTTTAGACCGAATCTTCAGCCAGTTCTGCATCGGCAAATGAACCATTCCCCTCTGCGCATCGATAAAGAAGGCCGGTGGTTCTATCAGGATGAGGAGATTACCCACCGCAAGACCTATCTCCTTTACTGCCGGCATCTGACTCGCGATGAATCCGGCCGGATCATTTTGCAAATCGGGCGGGAAAAATGCCCGGTGGAAGTGGAAGACGCCCCTTTTGTGGTCAAAACCCTCGATTTCATCCTCTCCGATGGAGGAAAATTGAAATCTGTATCCCTAACCCTCAATGATCAAACCCAGGAACCATTGGATCCTCTGACCATCAGGATCGGAGCGGGGAATGTCCCTTACTGCCAGGTCCGCGGCGGGATTTTCGAAGCCCGCTTTTCGCGCGCCGCTTATCAACTCCTCGCCCCTTTCATCCAGCACGATGAAAAAGGAACCCGCTTTTTTCTCACCATCGATGGGAAAGAATATAATCTTATAACCCCACCCTTCCATCCTGGATATTAACCCCCCAAAAAGAGCTCGGTAAATTAAGGTGCATTCGTAAGATAACGTTCTTGAAAGGGAAGGTTTTCGTGTTTTTACATGAACGAATCGCTTTAGTCACCGGAGCATCGCGCGGAATCGGAGCCGCGACGGCTCAATTGCTGGCCCAGCGAGGAGCGTGGGTGGTGGTAAGTGCTCGCACCGCTGCGGATCTTGGAAAGGTATCCGCTTCCATTCACCAAAAGGGAGGAGAGGCCTTGGTTATTCCCGGCGACGTGGTGGACCCTACTGCCGTTTTTTCT
>CAZIDC010000219.1:0-5463 GCA_964537885.1 uncultured Syntrophaceae bacterium
CGCTGCCCTTCTTTCAGATCCTCGCTGTTAAAGGCCTGGGTGCGAAGGGCTTCTATCTCCTGGGCGTCTTCGGGATTGGCTTTTTGAAACTGGAAACATTTGTTAAAAATGAATTTCAGCCCTTTTAAAGATAAGGGAGCATTCTCCGCAATTTCCTGGGCTATTTCATAGGTAAAAGAAGAGAGCTGAGCCGGGGGAACCACATAATTGACCAAACCCATCTCCCGGGCCCGCGAGGCCTCGTAGGCCCGCCCCGTAAAGAACATCTCTTTGGCGTTGCCCAAACCGATGATGTTGATAAAATTCATGATGCCGGTCTGATGATAGATAATCCCTAACTTAGCCGGGGGAATGGAAAGGCGCGCGCCTTCGACCGCGATGCGGATGTCGCAGGTCATGGCCAGCTCGCATCCTGCGCCAAAAGCAGGGCCGTTGATCATGGCGATGACCGGGTAGGGGAAATCGATGATGGCCTGCAGACCGGCCTGGAGGGGATTTTTGGCCCTGAAGGCCTCGGCCATCTCCGGAGTCATGTCGGTGGGAATGGCGGAGATGTCGTACCCGGCGGAGAAAGCCTTATCCCCTGCCCCGCGCAAAACCAGGCAACGAATTTCTTCCTCCTCTTTGAGCCGGGTTAAAATATCGGCAAACTGGAAAAGCAGGAGAGGAGAGAGTGCATTCCGGCGTTCGGGGCGGTTAAAGGTGATGGTGCAGATTTTTTCTTTTTTCTCAACCAGCAATAATCTTTCTTCCATGGGGTCTCCTTCTAAAGGGGAAAGTTGCCCCATAATATGCTCTAAAAAAAATCCCGAGTCAACAGGAATTTACAGCTTGCCCCATTTTCGGTCATGATTTTAAAAAATGGTCAGGATCCGGGCAGGATGGTGATTCTCTCGGGAGCACAAGGTCCGCCTCAGGCGGGCGAATTTTTCCGTCCCCTGGACAACGGGAAAAGCTGATTTCGCCGGTCAGTTGAATTTTTTCACTGCTTCTCCGAAGGGGAGGGAGAGAGTGGGGGGATGAACCAATTGCAATCGATCGGATGTCAACTTATTTAAGCCGTGCACTCATTGCCCAAGAGGGCGTGATATCCTCAAAAGACAAAGACAACCGTTAGCGTGGGGCCATAGGTGACATCCTTGGACTCCGTCGTTTCCCATCTTTGCGGACTTCTTGCTTTCAAGTACCATTCCTGATACCGAAAACCAAGCTGCACGATCAGGTTTTTAATCGGCAGAAAATTAAGATTCGCTTCGCCGTTATAGGAGAAAGCATACTTGGGATCGATATCAAAATTACTGCCATCGGGATTTTTCATTGTGAGATCGATCAAGGCCAGCCCGATTCCCCCCTGCACCCCCAAAACAAGCTTATCGAATACGGGGTATGCAATGCCGAAGCCAACGGTTGGCATATTTACTTGGGCCCTTAATCTGTAGTCATAATTTCTGTTGCCCATCGCTGTATCGTAATTCAACGTCAAATCATAGCCGACGGTTTGATACTTATGCCCCAGATAAATTCGGCAATATTTCAAAAATGAAAATAGATCTTTAGATTTAGCCAAAGAGTAAGTAACGGCGAGGTCAAAATCCCGGCGAGTGGTGTCAATCGTTGTGTTGATTTCCATCGTTCCTGCGGTGCCATGCCAGTCCTGGGAAAAGTGGCCGAAGGCCATGGCCGCCACGCTAAACGCCCACGTTCCGTCCTCGGTTTGATAGCCCAAAACGGGCCCGGCTAAATATCCTCTTCCTCGCCCTACATCCGAGTTCAGGGTTGCCCCTATAGCCTTGAATCCTACGCCGATATCCTTCTCAAACCAATCCAGAACGGCTGAGTCCCAAGATGTATACCAATACTTGGCGCCAACCATAAAAGTCCCCGCCCCGGCGCTTCCCCAAGGAAAAGCAAGGATGAGAGTCAGTATTCCAATAACCGTACATGCCTTCTTCATAGCAAGACCCCCTTTTTTATCCTAAACATCCCAGGCTATTTGCAAGATGTCATCGCCCTTTCTTAAAGAGTTATCGGGATGGCCATCGAAAGCGTAGCCAGATTCTTCTTGGCCCTCTGGTAATGCGGATCGTATTGCAGCGCCTCGGCAAACCTTTCCTTCGCCTCCCGCAGCAGCCGAACCGCCTCCTCTTTTCTACCCTTCCTCTTTAGTTCCTCGGCCTGCGCCATGGCCATCTCACCGGAATAGTTCTTCAAGGAAGCCTCTACTGATTCGGTCTCGATGTTCTTCACAATCTTTGCTTGTTCCTCTTCACTCAGTAGGACTTGTAAGAATTCTATAATCTTGATAAAAAGTTTTTTCTCGATCAAAAAAAATTTATTGGTTTCGCCAACGATTGAGGTCGCCCCTAACTGGATCCCCTTTTCGACCGAAAATATCTGGGCGGCGATTTTGATCTCTCCATTCATCTCTGCAAAAGAACCCGTGAGGATATAGCGGGCCGCCATGAGTTTCCCCACTCTAACGGCGGTATTGCGGTCGACCAGGCCAGAATATTGCAGCTCTTGCTCCTTGAGAATATCTCTCAACCGCTCGCGATCGACAATATTGAATATCCCTATTGATTCGAGGTCGGTGGTAAGCATAACAGCAATACCGTATTCCCAAGGCTGGAATTGCCCGGCCCGCTCTTGGGCCGTAGCGTTCTTAAAGTTCAAAATGGCCACCCCAGCTCTTTCGGCCCGGGGGATTCTCGCGGAAGCGGATCTATTGGGGGCTGTACTGCAAGCGATCGAAAAATGAAGCAGAAAGACCACGGTAAGGATTCGAGTGAATCCCAAATGGTTATTCGAAAAACCTGGAGTAAAATTGTTTTGTCGGCTGTTAAACGGGAAGTGAAACATCCCCATTAATACAATAGTGAATTTTGAAGAAAAAGGCGAAGCCCAGTTATATTGTCTTTTCACGGGAGTTAGTTGAAATATATGTTGATGTTGTACTTATTGTAGGAGGTAGTCCCGTTAAAAGAATCTGTCCATTGGGAGCCGTCGGTATTTACTCCTGCCCAGGCGTCGGCTTGACTAAGCGGATAGCTGCCGATCGTCAGAACATAGGTGCCGGCGCTAACGCTTATGGATAAATAGGGATTTTGCCCGCTTCGGGTAGTGTGGGCACCTGGTGCAGTATCTCCCGGGTAGCGCCCCGTGCTGCTACCGACAAGAGTCCCGTTCTGATTGAAAAGATAGATATTGGCAACGAGTTTGTTGTTATTGTCCCCGTCTCCGAAAAAGTCAGTAGGAATACTCTTGTTGCCGCAGGATTCCCACGCCTGCACATCTATAACAAGAGTTCCCGATGTATTTAAGGTTAGAGTCCAGCGATCAACTTCGCTGTTGGAGACCACTGAGTCTGTAAAGACCGTTATGGGAGGACCGCCAGGAGTCCCTGGACTGAGATTGGGACCCTCTTTATGACAATCCATACATTTAAGCCCTGGGTTCGCGCCCTTGACCTCATGGCAATTGTGGCATTGGGTCATTACGCATCCATGATACTGATGGGGGGTGCAAAGATTTTCCCGATCTTGGCCTGCCGTATGGCAGGAGCGGCAATACCAATGCGTCGTCCCGGCAATGGGCTCGTGGTCGTGGCATTTAATACACATCCCATCGTAACGGTTCGCATGCTGAGTATGATTGAAAACGACATCCGACCAGTCTTCGCCTTGGAAGGTGATCGTTCTGGAAGATTCCGGAATCTGGGCTTGCTCGCCGGGACGGTTATCAGAAACACTGCAGTGAGCGAGCAGGCCGATGATGAGGATGATCATGGAAAGAAGAGCGATTCTCAGCAATAATCTCTGCATAAAATCCTCCTTCGATTCAACCTTGGAGTCGGGTCTCCCTTGTTAAAAAAATAACTAACCGGTTGCATGATAGCAAGACCGAAAATTCTGTCAAGCGAATTTCCCCCTTAAGCCCGGAAGCTGTGAAAAAATTGGGGTAAGGGGCGTTGATGAAAATTATAACTTTGTATTTTGTGTCTCTGAATTGACTTCCAAAAAAATATCCCCATCTGGTAAAGTTATATTTTTCATCAACGCCCCCATTATTCTCCTGAATCCTGATGCCTGAATCCTGGATCCTTTACTTCCACGGCCGTTCTCTCGCCGCTTCTCTTCCGGCAATCCGCCCGAAGGCCAGGCATTCTCCCAGATTCCCGGCGCCCTGGTAGAGCAACCCATAAACCGAGCCTAATTCCCCCGCACTGTATAAACGGGGAAGAGGTTGACCATCAGGGTAAAGGACCTGGGCCTTCGTGTTGCGCCGTGGCCCACCCTGGGTATTGAGGAGACAGGGCCACAGCTTCATGGCATGGTAAGGGCTTCTCCCGAGTGGAGAAAGTTTATCCTTGGGCCGGTTAAAATCCGGATCCTCGCCGATTGCGCAACCTTGATTATATTGGGCCACTGTTTGCTCAAGGACAGCCGGGTCGAGATCCAACTTCCGGGCCAGGCCCGCCAGAGTTTCATCGGCCGCTATCCATCCGCGGTGGATTTCCTCCAGGTTATCCCTTGACCAGGTATACCGGCCCCGGTTGTAACCGATGTCCGGGTGAGCGATCGGACCTGCCTTGCGGGTGTCCTCGTCAAAAATCATATAACAGGGGATGCGGAGATAGCTCAAAGCCTGAGGGTCGAAAAGATCGACGATAAAATTATAAGCGTGTAGTTCGACAAATTCAGAGGCAAAGCGCTTTCCTCGCTGGTCAACATATATATAGGAGGTGGATGCCGGCCGGGCCAAGAAGGCCGCTTCAAACTCTTGAGCTTTGAAACCCAGAGGGCAGGAAACACCGGCCATGTGCCAGAGGTCGGCGCCCGCGCGCTGGGCCATGCGCAAACCATCCCCGGTGTTTCCCGGGAAACCGAAAGAATAATAGGGATAGCCTTTCAGATAGTTCATCTTTAGCCATTCGTCAAATTCGAACCCGCCGCAGCAGAGAATGACGGCCCGCCCGGCCTTCACCTTGAATTCTTTCCCGTCTTTCTTGATAACCGCTCCGATGATCGCACCCCCTGCATCCGTCAATAAATCCTTCGCCGGGGCATTATTCCACACTGGAATTTGGCGTCTCTCCACCTGGGAGCGGAGGAATTGCCAGAAAGCGTTTTCTTCGGCCGTATTGCTGCCCGTCACCATCCTTTTCTCGATCGCTTCGCCGCCGGGAAGCTGGGGAAAAGCAGCCCCGCCATATACGTGGGTTCGGGCTCCCTGGCTTTCAAACCATTCCCTGTTTTTTAGGCACTCTTCGGCATAGATTCGGATCATCTCCGGCTCGATGATTTGGGAAACGCGGTTGCCAAGACTCTCTAAGTACCGCATCCCTCCCTCAAGGTTGCTCAGGCAAAGAAATCCTCCCATGGAAATATTCGTGTTTCCTCCGCCCCTATCCATTTTTTCAACGATCAAT
Organism: uncultured Syntrophaceae bacterium; assembly: GCA_964537885.1. Lineage (GTDB taxonomy): Bacteria > Desulfobacterota > SM23-61 > SM23-61 > SM23-61 > CAZIDC01. Next base: position 5,429 of record CAZIDC010000219.1, read on the forward strand.
ACTTCAGCGCCCGCATCCCGGGCGGTAATGGCGGC
>CAZIDC010000220.1:0-5435 GCA_964537885.1 uncultured Syntrophaceae bacterium
ATCTACATGGCCATGCAGACCGGCCAGGTGGAAGCCCACGAGAACACCCTCGTATCCCCTTACAGCCGCTCCATGTGGGAAGTCCAGAAGTACATCATCATGACCTCCCACATTTACTGGCCCTGGTGGTGGGTGGCCAGTGAGAGTTGGTTCAATAAACTCACCCCCGACCAGCAGAAAATCGTCCGGGAGTCTGCAGCCGAGGCCGCTAAATATGGGGAGAAAGTGGAACGGGAGAAAGATGATTTCTACGCCGTCGAACTCAAGAAAAAGGGTATGACTTTCATCACTCCCGATATTGACTCAATCAAGAAAGCCGCCCGGCCGGCCCTTCTGGAGGAGATCAAACGCTTCCATCCGGACATACAGAAAATCGCGATCCAGTACGTGCCCAAGTGAGGCAGGAGAGCCGGAAGCTTCTGCCCTCTGAGTCGGGATCATATTCGCGAGCCCTCAGAAAGAGCGAAGGGAAAGATCTATGTTTCGAAGGGTCGTCGATCGGGTGACCTTGGTTCTGGAATGGGTCTCCATCGCTTGCTTCAGCGTTACGGTCTTATTGGTCGTGGTGTCCGTGGGCCTGCGTCCCCTGCAGATCGCGGCCCCCTGGTCGGACGAGGGGGCCTGCCTGCTTTTTATCTGGACTTCTTTCCTCTCTGCGGCCATCGCTCTCAAGCGGAACCTGCACATCCGCATCGATGTCCTGCTTGTCAAGCTGCCGGCCGGAATGAAGGAAGGCTTCCTCTGGGTTCTGGATCTCCTCTGCCTGCCTTTCTGCATCGGCCTGCTCTACGGCATTTACCAGATGATGGAAGCTTCCCTTTACATGACCACATCGGTTTTGGAAATTTCGATGATCTTTTATTATCTCCCTTTATTCATCGGGTTTTCCATGATGGCCGTTTATTTAAGCCTGTCCCTCTTTGATTTTTTCCTGAAAAGATCCGAGAAAGGCGGGGATCGATAATGCTCGGCGTGTTCATCGGCCTGCTCCTTCTGTTTTTCATCCTGGGGATTCCGGTGGCCTTCTCCATCGGATACACCTGTCTCATGGTCATCATCGCCGGGTCGGGTTTGAAAGATCTATCCTTCGACCTCTTCGCCCTGCAGATGATGGATGGGCTCAACAGTTTTCCCCTGGTCTCCGCCTCTTTCTTCGTCCTGGCCGCCAACGTGATGAACACCAGCGCCATCACCGACCGGATTTTCAACTTCGCCAACGCCCTGGTGGGGCACCTTCGCGGGGGGTTGGGGCATGTCAACGTGGTCGGCAGCATGATCTTCGCCGGAATGTCTGGGACGGCCGTGGCCGACGCGGCGGGGCTGGGCAACATCGAGATCACAGCCATGCGGAACGCAGGGTATCCCATGCCGCTCACCGTGGGAATCACCGGGGCCTCCTCGATCCTGGGGCCCATCATCCCGCCCAGCATCGCCATGATCTTTTACGGATGGCTGGCCGGCGTTTCCATCGGGGACCTGTTCATCGGTGGAGTGATTCCCGGCGTGGCCATCGCCCTCTTCATGATGGTCCAGGTATATTTCGTTTCCCTGAAACATAAAATCCCCTTGACCCCCCGGCCCCCGGTCAGGGTCATGTTCACTTCTTTCCAACGAGCCTTTCTTTCCCTGCTGACTCCGGCGATCATTATCGGGGGCATCTATTCAGGAACTTTCAGCCCTACGGAATCGGGAGCGGTGGCTTCCGCCTATGCCATCTTCCTGGGGCTGGTCATCTACCGGACGATCACCGGAAAGGAATTGCTCAAGGTGGTCAAGGATTCGGTGGAATTCACCGGGATCCTCATGCTCATCATGGCTTTCTCCTCGGTCTATGGCTGGCTCCTGGTGAACGTCAAGATCCCCCAGATGATTGCGGCCGAGCTGCTGAAGATCAGTTCAGATCCTCTGGTGCTTCTCTTTCTCATCAATGGATTCTTCCTCATCGTGGGATGCTTTATGTCGGTTCTCGTGGCGGTAAACATTCTGACCCCCATTTTCGTCCCCATCGTAAAATCCCTGGGTATCGACCCTGTTTTCTTCGGCGTTCTCATGGTCATCAACCTGTCGCTGGGCGTTTGCACACCGCCCTTTGGGAATGTGCTTTTTGTGCTCGCCGCTATCACCAAGCAATCTTTCGAAGAAGTCTCGCGGTCCGTTTTGCCCTATCTCCTGCCGATCCTGGCAGTCATCATCCTGTGTATATTTTTCCCTTCGATCATAACTTTCCTGCCGCGCTTGATGCATTGATTCGGGATCGTCATCCTGTCCGGACCCCTTGGATCACTGATCCCAGCAGTAACCGAAGGGTTGAAGAGGGTAATCTTATTGACCGGATTGGGCCCTCGTGATAATTTAACCTTCGGTACCCCCTCACCCCACCCCCTCCCCCCACTTGTGCGGGATAGGGGAAGGTAAGGAGGAAAAAGGAAAATACAGGAGGGCAGGATGAAAGAACGCCTGGCTAAGCTCTTGGAGGATCTTTCCCTTCTGGACGGACTTCCCGGACATGAGCAACCGGTGGTCCGTTATCTAAAGGAAAAATTATCCCCTTTTGCCGACGAAGTGCGGGTGGGGGCTAACGGAAATTTTTATGCCAGGAAAAAAGGGAAGAAACCGGGCTTAACCGTGATGGTGGCCGCCCATACGGATGAAATCGGATTGGCGGTGCGGGACATCGACCCCCAGGGCACCATCCGCTTCGACAAGCTCGGCTGGTTCAGCGACTCCTGGCTACCCGGAACCCGGGTGCGTATCGGACGAATTCCCGGAATGGTAGGAATCAAATCCGGCCACCTGATGACCGAAGAGGAAAAAAAGACGGTTCTTCCCCATCGAAGTCTTTATATTGACGCAGGCGCGCGAAGCGCTGAAGAGGTTGAACGGATGGGCATTTCCATCGGCGACCCCATCTCTTTTGAAGTTCCCTTTGAGCGCTGGACCCATCCTGATTACTGCTGTGGCAAAGCCATGGATAACCGTGTGGCCTGCGCCGTCTTGGTCGCCCTCATGGAAAATCTTGCCGATGGAAAATTTCCGGGAACAGCCTGGGCGGTGGGTACGGTTCAGGAAGAAAGGGGACTGGGCGGGGCTCGGACCGCAGCCCACTTTACCCGCCCGGACTGGTTCATGGCCCTGGATGTAGCCCTTTCCGGCGACACGCCGGAGAGCCCAGTAAGCAGCCGGCCCGTGCGCCTGGGGTCGGGTGTGGTAGTCGATCTGGGGGATTTTTTGGAATCTCCCAAACGGGGGTACTTCATTCACCCCGGGCTTAAAGCCGTGGCTTTGAAAACAGGAAAACAGAAGAAGATACCCATTCAACTTCAGGCCATCTACGGCAATTCGTATACCGACGCGGCAGCCATATCCCAGGAATTTACAGGTATTCCATCCATATCTTTAGGAATTCCCATTCGTTATTCCCATGCCCCTTCCTCCGTCTGCCATCTAAAAGATATGGAGTCTTGTCTCCATCTGGCGGAAGCCATGCTCCGCCGCGGCGTGGGAAAAAAAGACCTTAGTTTTCTCCAGGAAAGCTAAAGAGGGATAGGAATTGAAGTTCTCCGAGTGGTTGAAGAACAACTTTCAAACCATTTTGATGTTCGTCGTTGTTCTATTAGTCTGGCACTTTGGCGTGGTGCTGCTGGGGATCAAGGAATACATTCTTCCCACTCCCATGGCAGCTATCAAGACCCTCTTCGAAGCTAAGTATCGCTGGTCTTTCAACTTCCTGGCCACTTTTTATGAGGTGGTCGGAGGGTTCATCCTGTCTGCCGTAGTAGGGGTCCTCCTCGGGATTGCGATTGTCTGGTCGGATTGGCTGAAACGCACCATCCTTCCTTTTCTCGTATTCGTGAATACCCTCCCGAAAATTGCCGTAGCCCCCCTTTTCTTAGTCTGGTTTGGTTACGGAATCCTTCCGAATATCCTGATTGTCGTCTTGATATCCTTTTTCCCCATGGTGATCAATACCGCGACGGGATTGGTTGCCGTGGAAGAAGATTTGCTTGATTTAGTAAATTACCTTCATGCCACAAAATGGCAGAAATTGAGGTTGATCCAGCTACCGAATTCCTTGCCTTACATCTTTTCCGGTTTAAAAATCACTTCGACGACTGCGGTTGTGGGAGCGATCGTAGGGGAGTTTATCGCCTCGGACAAAGGTTTGGGATCCGTGATCATCTCCTCCCAGACCACCCTCTCTACACCCGCTATCTTCGGCTCCCTGATCTTAATTACAGTTATTGGAATGGGATTATTTTGGGGGGTGGAGATAATGGAAAAATTTTTAATGCCTTGGGAAAGGCAGAAGTGACAAGAGATGAGGGGAGGGGGAGACGAGGAGATAGAGAAAAACGTAGATGGGGAGAAAAAATCGGAAATAGAAAGGAGGAAACTTAAGATGGGGAAAAGAGCTAAAATCGTTGGCCTGGGATTATTTCTCGGTCTGTTGCTGTTGGGGTGGAGCGGCATGACCCTGGCGGCGGACAAGGTGACCTTGATGTTGAACTGGTTCTATGTGGGGGACCATTCGCCGTACTTTGTTGCCACGGAGAAGGGGTGGTACAAGGATGAAAATTTAGAGGTCAACATCGTCCCCGGGAAAGGTTCGGGGGATGTAGTTAAGAAGATCGATGTCGGCTCGGCCGAATTCGGAATCGTGGATGTGGGAGTCCTGATCGTGGCCCGAGCCCAGGGAGCCAAGGTAAAGGTTGTCTCCCAACTTTTCGACAAGAGCCCCTATTGTATGTGGATGTGGAAGGATTCAGGGATCAACAGCGTCAAGGATCTAGTGGGCAAAAAGGTCGGGGCCCCTCCAGGGGATGCGCAGAGAACGATTTTCCCGGCCTTGGCTGCGGCCAACGGGATCGATCCAAACAAAGTCACTTTTGTGAATATCGGTGCCGAGGCGAAGCAGAGCGCCTTGGCTTCTAAACAGGTGGATGTCGTTTTTGATTTTTACTCGGGAGCACCTTTCTACTATAAATCACTGGGAAAAGACAAGGTGAAATCCATGTTGTTTGCCGACCACGGAGTGGACGTTTATTCCAATGCTTTGGTCGTAACCGACAAGTATGCCAAAGAAAACGGGGCGCTGATCAAAAGGTTTGTCCGCGCCTCCTTGAAAGGTTGGGAATTCACGCTCAAGAATCCGGAAGAAGCGATCAACACCATGGCGAAATATCGCACGGAAATTGACAAACCTTTGATGCTGGCGAACCTGAAACTGATCATTGATCTTTGGCGCACAAATCGGTACAAGAACAACGGCATCGGCTGGGTGGATGACAAAAAAATGGCCGACTCCATCAAAATCATTTCCCAATACCGGGATATAAAGGTGGACATGAAGTCCAGTGAGGTTTACACGAATGAGTTTTTAACCAAAGTTCCCCTGCCGATTACGGTGCAATGAAAGACGGGGAGAAGGGGGACGC
>CAZIDC010000221.1:0-5427 GCA_964537885.1 uncultured Syntrophaceae bacterium
TATGTCGGAGAGATCACCGATTTATCGCGCATGGTCCACCGCTTTGCCGATGAGATTGTCTTTGCTCTTACCGGTGAGCATGGATTCTTCCAGACCAAAATTGTTTTTGTCTCCAAGGCCACGGGGAATAAGGAACTCAACCTGATGGATTTCGACGGGAGGAATATAACCCAGCTTACCCGCCATCAGTCCATCTGCCTCTCTCCCCGTTTTTCACCCGACGGGACCCGGATTGCCTTTACCTCCTACAAATTGGGCAACCCGGACATCTACATCAAAGATTTGCGGACAGGAGGAGAGCGTTTGCTTTCCCGCGCTCCCGGACTGAATATTTCTCCGGCCTGGTCGCCCGATGGGCGGCGCTTAGCCCTGACCCTGAGTAAAGACGGCAACCCGGAGATTTACTCCATCTTGGCCGATGGTTCAGGCTTGACCCGGCTGACGAACCACCCGGCCATTGACGTTTCACCCACTTGGTCTCCGGACGGAAAAAAAATCGCCTTTGTCTCCAATCGGGGAGGCACGCCCCAGATTTACATCATGGATGTTAGCGGACAGAATATTCAACGATTGACCTTCGAAGGGAATTACAACACCCACCCGGCCTGGTCTCCCCGCGGGGACCGCCTGGCCTTCGATGCCTCCGTTGGCGGGGGGCATAATATCAGTACCATCCGGACGGATGGTACGGACTTAAGAATTTTGACGCCCAACTTAGGGCGGTCGGAGATGCCTTCCTGGTCGCCGGACGGCCGGCACTTAGTCTTTAGCTCAAACCGGGACGGGGGACCGCATATTTTTTTGATTGATGCGGATGGAACAAGAATAAAAAGGTTGACATTTCAGCGGGGAGGTGATACATATCCAAATTGGTCGCCCCGTTATAAAGAATAAATAAAAAAAGAGGCCCAAAAGATTTCTGTCGGCAGAATTCTTTTTAAAGAAAAAAATCACAACAAGGAGGAGAAAAGAATGTTAAAAAAATCGTCACTCTGGTTGGTCCTTCTGATCTCCATCGTGGCCATCGCTTTCATCGCTACCGGTTGCGCGAAGAAACAGGTGGTCAAGGAAGAGGCGGCATCCAAGCCGGTTGTCGAAGCCAAGAAGGAAGCACCCAAACCCGAGCCACCCAAACCAGCCGAGCCCCCGAAAGCAGAACCCAAGGTTGAGGCCGCGCCCGCCCCCCCTCCGCCGGCCCCCAAAGAAGAGCCCAAACCGGAAGCAGCGCCGCCCCCAGCAAAGCCGGAGCCCATCGACTTAGCCGGTCTGCGCATCCAGTTTGCCTTCGATGATTTCAACCTTTCAACCAAGTCCAAAGAAAATCTGGAGAAGCTTGCCGCGTGGATGTCCAAGAGTCCCGATTCAAAGATTCAAATCGAAGGGCACACCTGCGACATCGGCACATCCGAGTATAATTTAGCCCTGGGCGAGCGGCGGGCGAACAGCGCCAAAAAGTACTTAGAGGGGATGGGGATTACGGCCAACCGGCTTTCCACGATCAGCTACGGCGAGGAAAGGCCCCTGATTCCCAATAAAAATGAAGCCGCCCGGTCCAAAAACCGCCGGGATGAGTTCGTAGGAGCCAAGTAAATCCTTGTCCGATCCTTCGCCGGGGTTGAAAATCAAACTTAGTTTTTTCCCTCCGCCCGAACCCTCCCCCTTCAAGGGGGAGGGGGAAGAGAGGGACTTCAGGTGAGGATTTCATCCGGGAGCAAAGGGTGAACTCCTTGAACCCAATTCAATTCCATGGACCCAAAACGTAAAACCTCGCTCAGCGCTCTTATTCTCTTTTTGGTTCTATCCCTCGCGGGGTGTGCCACGCAAAAAGACCTGGACGCCCTCCAACGGGATACCAACAACACCACCAAGGAGCTCCTGGCTCTCCAGCGGAACCTCTACGACTTGAACGCGGAGATCAAAAACCTCTCGGGCAAGATGGATACGCTGGGGAAGAAGACCGACGACTTGCAGCAGGAAATCTCAGCCATTAGCACGGAAACCAAAACCAAAATGGGGTCTGTGGAAAAGGCCATGGAGACGTCCAGCCAGCCCATGCGTCGCTACCAGGCGGATCTGGGAGCCCAACTGGACAAACTCCAGATGGACCTGCAAAACCTGATGGGCCGATTTGAAGAGAGTAAATACTTTGCCCAAAAGACTTTTGAAGAGACCAAGACCCTGAAGGAAAACTACCAGGGGAAACTGGACGACTTGGACAAACGGATGGCGGCTTTACAGAAGAGTGTGGAAGAGCGGGAGAAAAAAATAGAAGCCCAGGAGAAAGAAGCAAAGGACGCCAAGGAAACAAAAACGGGGGTTGAGCCTGAGGAAGGGAAACCAGGAACCTCCCCGGCCAAAGGCGAACCATCGCCGGGGGAACCTGCGGCCAAGAAGGCGGAGAAGCCCGAGAAAAAAGCCCAGGCCACACCCGACGAAGCCTACAAGAAGGCCTATGACCAGTTTACCAAAGGGGACACCGAAGGAGCCAAGGAAAGTTTTAAGAAATTCCTGGAAATCAACCCCAAGTCTAAATACGCCGAGAACGCCCATTTCTGGCTGGGGGAATGTTATTTTTCCGAAAAGAAGTTTGACGAAGCCATCCTGGAATTCGACGAGGTGATAAAAAAATATCCCAAGGGGAACAAGGTTCCCGATGCCTTATTCCGCCAGGGAATGGCCTTTCTGGAGATGAAGGACTCGACGAATGCCAAGCTGATTTTAAAAGAGGTCATCAAACGCTTTCCCAAATCCGACCAAGCCAATCGCGCCCGCAAGAAACTCAAAGAACTCGGATAGCCCTTTTTCAGTCCAGAGAAATAACCGTTGCTCCCTTGGGGACGGGGAGATGAAAATCTTGCGCTTCCCAGGGAGGGTTTATTTCCACTTCTTGATATTCCACGGTCAATTGGGAATCCTGCGAGGTGAATTCGATCCGGCGGGGAAAAAGAATTCCTTGGATCGGGTGGACGTTCAGGAGAGCCAGGCGGCAGGATAATCCGGGGCGGCGAAAATCCACCCGGAGAACATGAAAAGATTGAGGATGGATCCAGAAGCTCTGTTCTTCACCCCGGGAAAGAGAAGAAAGATCCAAAATCCAAAGGCCCTCCTGCGGATCCTGGCGTACGGAGGCGGTTTCGTAAGCGATCAGGGGAAGACCCCCCAGCAAGAGGGCCACAATTTCTTTGGGCGCAAGGGGCAAGTCCATGGTTGAAGTTAGATGACGGGCCGTGGCCGGGCCGTGGTAATACCGATTTTCTCCCGGGTGATAAAAGGTCAATTCGCGGCCATCGGTAGCCAAATAAAATTGAGGAATCCCCAAGGGACTCAAACTTTCGGAACGTAGGAAAGCTGGCTGGCGGGCTAAAAGGACCTGCTGGACGCTAAAATTCTTCTTGGGCGAAGAAACCGTCACGTGGGCCAGGCCTTTCAGCCCTTGAATGGTTTGCAGGCGCGCCTCCACCCGATGCAGCAAGTATTCAGGCGGGGGAATTTCCCGGGGGAGGGTGGGGAGGGTGGCACAAGCCGCCAGATGGAAAAAAGCAATAATGAGGATGGAAAGGAACGACCACTTCCTCATCGGTGCTTCTTCTCGCGGCGCAGATTTTTAATCTTTTCTTGCAACTCGGATTTTTTAGAATCTATTTTAAGAGCCCGCTCATACATCTGGAGCGCCTTTTCCGCCTGTTTGGCTTGAGCGTAGGCGTCTCCCAGATGCTCGGCGATCACCGGGTCATCCGGGGACAGACGGTGCGCTTTTTCCAATTCGGCCACCGCTTTTTCCATCTCGCCTTTTTTGAAGTAAACCCAGCCCAGGCTGTCGGTAATATACCCGTCGTTGGGATTCAGCTCCAGGGCCCGTTTAATAAGGCTTTCGGCTTCATCCAGGTTGATCCCTTTGTCGGCATAGGTATAGCCGATATAGTTGAGGGCCTGCGCATGATCGGGCTTGATCTTAAGGACTTTCCTCATTTGGCGGAGGCCTTCCTGCCAGTCTCCGGCCTTATCATAGAGGACTCCCAGATTGAAAAGTAGCTTCTCGTCTTGGGGGGCGACCTCGAGGGCCTTTTGGAGAAGGCGGATCCCCTCTTCGAGCCGGCTGGTTTTTTCATAAAGGGATGCTAAAAACCGGTACAGATCGACATTCTCCGGCTTGGCCTTGATGGCCTCCTTGAGCGAGCCGATGGCTTCGTCGATCTTTTGTTGTTTTTCATAGATGTAGGCTAAGTGAACCTGGGAATCGACGTAGAACGAAGAAGATGGCAAGATGCGTTTGAATTCTTCTACGGCGCGGTCAAACTCCTTTTTTTCCTCATAAGCTGTAGCCAAATAGTAACGCACCCGGTCATTATCCCCCTGAGCAGAGAGAACCAGGGCAAACTGGGCAATGGCTTCGTCGAGGCGGCCCTGCTCGAAATAGATCAGGCCGATTTTAGTCCGGACCTCGTTGTTGTTGATGGTCAGTTTTTCCGCGGCCTTAAACTCGCTCAGCGCGTCGCCGAGTTTATTCTGGCGGATATAAACCTGGCCCAGACGGTTATGGGCCTCGGCGTGGGAAGGGTTCAGGGTCAAGATTTCTTTATAGGTCTGGATGGCCTTTTCGTTCTCCTTTTGAATTTCATAGATAAGAGCCAGATCCATGAGCGCAGGTTCAAAATGAGGTTTGACCTCCAGAACCGACTGGTAATGATGCTTGGCTTCCTCAAACCGTTTCATCTCGGCATAAACCCGGGCCAGGTAGTAGTGGCCCATCAGGGAATGGGGATCGATGGACAACAAAGCCTGGAACCAGGGGATCGCTTGTTCATATTCCTTTCTCTCCGCGTGAAGAGTGCCCAGGAAGAGGTGGGCTTCCTGGTTTTTGGGCTCGATGGCGATTAACGTCCGGTAGGCCTGGATGGCTTTCTCCCGTTGGTTGAGCGAGAGATAAAGACCCGCGAGCAACAAATAAGTCTGGACATTTTTCGGGTCCGCCTGAATCGCCTCTTCCGCTTCCTGTAGGGCTTTATCCGGAAGGCCTTTCTTGAGGTAAAGGGCCGCCAGGTGGGTGTGCAGGTAGGCAGAATTTTTATCGCCGGTTAAAGCCCGGCGGAACTGGTCGGCAGCCTTGTCGATATCACCGGATTGCTGGTAAATTTGGGCAAGGAGGAAGTGATAATAAGAGTTCGCCTTCGGCCCCGGCGGCAGAAAATCCGGCTGAGCGGGCGGAAAGGGTTTCACGGTAGCACAGGCCGGGGCAAAAGCAAGAAGAAGAAGATAAAAAAAAGCCCTTCTCAGGAAGGACATGCACAACCCCTCTTTCTCAGATATCCTTAACCGACGTCCACTTTATAATACAGTCAAGCAAACGGGATGTCAATTTTCTTTTCTTTCGCCATGAGCGTCCTTTTCATTGACCAACCTTGGGGATTTGGTTACAATATTCTTAAA
>CAZIDC010000222.1:0-5389 GCA_964537885.1 uncultured Syntrophaceae bacterium
AACGGTTCCAAGGAGATTGGTTTCACGATTGTGTCCATGACCCTTTCTCTCGTGGTGGTATTCATCCCGGTGCTCTTCATGAGCGGGATCCTGGGGCGTCTGCTCCATGAATTCGCCGTAACCATCAGCCTGGCGGTCCTGATTTCCGGAGTCGTATCGTTGACCCTTACCCCCATGCTCTGCAGCCGCTTTCTGCGCCCTCCAGGGGCGATACGCCATCGCCGGCTTTACGCGCTCTCGGAACGATACTTCGAACGCATGCTGCAAGCTTACGAATGGAGCCTCAAAAAGACCCTGGATCATGGCCTGGCCACCCTAAGCCTCTCCGGTTTGATTCTCGTGGCTACGATATACCTTTTCATCATCGTCCCCAAGGGCTTTCTTCCGAGCGAAGACACCAATCAGATCATCGGCTTCACCGAAGCCAACCAGGGAATTTCCTTCGAATCAATGCAGAAGCATCAAAAAGAGATCGCGGCCATCATCTCCGAAAATCCCAATGTAGAGGCATTCATGTCCTCGATCGGGCCAACCGGATCCAGCCCGGCTTCCAACACCGGCCGGCTCAATATCCGCTTGAAACCGAGAAACCAAAGGGACCTCAGCGTAGACGAAATCATTCAGGAACTGCGGCCAAAATTATCAGGTGTTCCAGGGATCCAGGTTTTTCTGCAGAACCCGCCCCCCGTCCGCATCGGCGGGCGCCTGACCAAAAGCCAGTATCAATTTACCCTGCAGGGCACCGATCTGGACGCCCTCTATCATTATGCCCCGATTTTCGAATCAAGGCTCAAGCAGATCCCCGGGCTGCAGGACGTGACGTCCGACCTGGAAATCAAGAACCCGCAAGTCAATATCGAGATCAACCGCGATAAAGCTTCCCTTCTTGGGGTTACCCCCCAGCAGATCGAAGATGCCCTCTCCAGCGCCTATTCCTCGCGGCAGATTTCTACGATCTACGCTCCCAACAATTCGTTCCAGGTGATCCTGGAACTGGAACCCCAACATCAGATGGACCCCTCGGCGCTCGCCATGCTCTACATCCGCTCGTCTAAAGGGGCTCTGGTCCCGTTGAATGCGGTAGCCAAGGTGAGCTCAAATGTAGGGCCTCTGACCGTAAACCATCTGGGCCAGCTTCCGGCGGTGACCCTTTCATTCAGCCTCCGGCCGGGGGTTTCTTTGGGGGAAGCGGTTTCCGCGGTTCAGGGAGCCGCCCGGGATATGTTGCCGCCTACCATCACCACGGGGTTCCAGGGTACGGCTCAGGCCTTCCAATCTTCCATCAAGGGCCTGGGGATTCTTTTGCTGATGGCGATCCTGGCCATTTACATCGTGCTGGGGATTCTCTATGAGAGCTTCATCCACCCGTTGACCATTCTCTCCGGCCTTCCTTCCGCGGGGGTGGGAGCGCTGCTGACGCTGCTCCTCTTCAACGCCGACCTGGATCTTTATGGTTTTGTGGGGATCATCATGTTGATCGGGCTGGTAAAAAAGAACGCCATCATGATGATCGACTTCGCCCTGGAAGCTGAGCGAAAGGAAGGGAAAAGCCCCGCCGAAGCAATCTATCAGGGCTGCCTGATCCGCTTCCGCCCCATTATGATGACCACCATGTGCGCCCTTCTGGGGACTCTACCGATTGCCATCGGTTTTGGAGCGGGAGCCGAAGCCCGCCGTCCATTAGGCTTGGCAGTAGTCGGGGGGCTTCTTTTCTCGCAATTCATCACCCTCTATATTACTCCCGTCATCTATATTTACCTTGATAAATTCCAGGCGAGCATAAAGAATAAATTGCGTTCCCGCCCTTTGGAAAAAGGGAGTAGTTTCTCTGATTAATTCGTCTATATATATTGCCCTCCAGAATGGATTTCGGGGACACCGTCCTTATTTTTGTTGGGGGGCAAAAGTTTATTTCCCTTCTTGTGAGTCAAGGGGAGCATCCCTAAATAAGTTGAATCGCGGCTATTGCCGGGCGGCTCCTTCTGGAAGGGGGGATATATATGCCCTTTTCCTAAAGGAAAACATCATCATCTACCTAACTTCCCACCCCCTTCTGAAGCCGGCAGCTCGCCTCAGCAGGTCATTCTGGAAACTGAGCGGCTCGGGTATAGGCGTTTACCACGTTGAACATGGTTTTCCCCATTTCCTGTTCCCATCCCCAATGGATAAACGAAAAGGCGGGAATAGATACGGAGTCACCCCTCGAGATAAAAAGGGGGGCGACCCGCACGACGCCGAAGCCAGTTTAGGGAACCAAGAACTTGAGGACGTGCGACGATCCACCGCACGAGCCGGTGCTTGCCCGGAAAGTCCAGTAACATAACCCCAGCCATAATCGTCAAAATCCCCTGACCCGGCAGCACCAACATGAGAATTCCAGACGCAACAAAGACGCCCCCGAGAACGTTCTTTCCTATCAGCAATACCATTCTTAACACCATATGGCGATCAGCCCAAAGCTTTCTATGAAACCTTCCATGTGCGAAATAATCGGAGGGAATTCGCACTACCAGCAAAGGAACAACTATCAGGAACACAAGAAAGATTATGATGGATGCGCCAGCTATCCACCAAATTGTATTTTCGTCAATGGGAAGGCACCCGAGCATTCAGCTTATCTCCCGACGGCGTATCGTAAAGAACTGATTTCTGCTTTCTGAAAATCAACAGACGGAAATTTCTTTTCCTGCGAACCCGATTTCAAGTCTCTCGATGATTTCATCTACAAAATCATATTCGAGCCACTGTTTCAATTTTCTAAATTCATAAATTCTCCGGGTCTTTGAGGCATAATTCATCCTGTCGATTAAAACAGATTTGGAATAGGGTCCTATTTTTTCAGCGAGGGCTTCCGGATTCAAGGGCAACAGCGGCCCGATAAAGGCATAGGTTTTTACCCCATTTCCGGAGAGTTCTTTCAGGGCATGAATCCTTGTTTCGATGGAAGGGGCATTTGGCTCAAAGATTTCCCTTATTTTATCATCGTCCGTAGTGATGGTAATGCCCACCTCCATTTCCTTGAACCTCTTTATCAAATCCAAATCCCTGACAACCAAGGAGGATTTGGTAAGGATGCTTACCGGAAACTGATAAGCCAAGAGAACTTCGAGACACTGCCGGGTCATTTTGTATTGATTTTCAACCGGCTGGTAGGGGTCGGTTACTGAGCTGATCATTATATTTCCCCGGGGTGCATTTTTTATCTGTCTTTGAAGAATTTCCGGGGCGTTTATCTTAACGTCAACAAAGCTTCCCCATCCTTCGTCATGGCCGGTAAATCTTTTCATAAAGGTGGCATAACAGTACCTGCATCCATGGGAGCAGCCAGTATAGGGATTGATACAATAGTCTATCCCGGAAATTCCGGATTTCGACAGGATTGACCGAGCCCTTTTTTCTTTTATTACCAGGTTCATATTCCTTCTATCCTCAAAATCAGCATATCGTTTTCCATTCCCTTCGGGCAATGATTTTATTCAATTTTATTCCTTTATAATTATTGGCCCGAGCCTATTTCTCTTCAATTTCTACAAGACCCAAACAATAGAAGGCCCACCAAAAGGGGGATAGGAGAAGGGAAGTGAAAGAACGATAAGAAAGGCAGGTTTATCGAGAAAAGAAAGTATGAGGAAATAGCCCGGTCCCTTGCGGCGTCTTACCGTCTGGGAAACGTCTCGACCGATAAAAGCAAGGCCGGCAACTACCGCCGTATTGCAATCGAGGTGAAGCGGCCCGGCCACCGGGTAATCCCATCCCGCCTGGGTTATGAAAAACCGCAGTAGCCGTGCAGGCATGAAAAGATGCCGCTCGCATTCGAGCCGGCCCTTTTGCGTTTCACTTAGGGTTTGTCTCTACCTCCCGCTCTGGCCCTGGGCGCGCAGAACCTGAATCTGCACGCGGCGGTTTTGCTGGCGGCCCGCGGCGGTACGGTTGTCGGCGGCGGGATTCGATTCGCCTAGGCCGACAAGGGAGATACGGAGCAGGGGAACGTTCTTCTCGAGGAGGTATCGCTGGGCACTTTCGGCTCGTCGCTGGCTGAGGCCATAGTTATAGTTTTCGCTGCCGGTCGAGTCCGTGAAGCCCCTCACCTCGATTACATAGGCGCGCTGATTCTGGACGGAGTTCGCGATTCGCTCCAGGGTGGCTTTCGCGTCATTCGACAACGATGATCTGTTCACCGGGAAGGTGACGGTTTGGGTGTCGGTGACCCGGTAATTCTCAAGACTCGCCAGAGAGAGGCGATTCATCCGGCCCAGAGCGTCTTCCGCCTTCCGGTCCGCTGTGACAGTCTTACCATCGGCGGTTGTCGCGGCCTGTTGCGCCGCAGTGGCCTTCGTATCTGCGGCGACCGCTTTCTGATCGGCCGTGGCGGCCGCTTGGCGGGCGGCCTGTGCTTCCGAGATTCCTGTCTGGGCTCTACGATCCACCGCCTCAATGCGCTCGCCCAGTTCCCGGTCTTTATCGACGAGCGCCGGGAGCTTGGCGTCGACTGCTGCGGCCACTTCTCGCGCATACCGGCGGGTTGAGCATCCGGACAGGGCAACGGCGGCCATCAAAACGAGGACCACGAAGAACGAGATTCGTCTCATCGAGTTGCGCATGCTTCCCCCTTTTCTCTTTCGTTCTCTCAAGGAACCTTTGGTTCTGCCTGAGCCCTTGCTTGCAGGCGGCGAAGAATGACATAGCCATTCTCGTCAAAGTTTGCTGTTGTTCGTCAGCCTTTTCGGCCCTCGATAGCTACGTCAAATTGATTGGATGGATAAGAACTCGCTTCGCTTGAGAGTAAGTAAAATATACAAAAAATGGAATTGTGTGTCAAGGGATTTAGCACAATCTTGGGCTTGTTTGGGGGTCCTTTTCAGTGGGGATTCGGGGGATTTTCGGGTTAGAGGTGACGAAATCTTCAGCCCCAGAAGCGATTACATGCTTCGAGGATTTGCGTTTGAAGGGTTAATTTGAAATTCTAAAAATTGTCAAATAGAAATTGTAAGAAATAGCTACTGCCTGAGTAGCGCTTCTTCTTCGTCTAATCATCTTGACAAACTTCCTGACTTTTCCTATCATCCAGTCAGAAATTCACACTTAAATTCGACATTCAAAAGGGATGAAGAATATTTTTCGGGCAATAAGGGAATTTTCAAAAAGAAGAAAAGATAAAGGAAACGGGGGAAAAATGAAAGCTTGTGAGAACCATAATGAGACCATTGTCGTTTTTAATGGGGATGTTTGTCCCTTCTGTAAGATGGAGAAAAACCTTAAAACCATAGCGGAAGAAGTAGAGAAGTCAATGGTGATAATGAAGCAAATTCAAATGACGGCCGAGGAAGCAGGATTGAAATCTGATTAATAGGGACAGCATTATCCCAAGATGCCGTAGTGTCTGGGGTCA
>CAZIDC010000223.1:0-5385 GCA_964537885.1 uncultured Syntrophaceae bacterium
TACCTTTATTTTCTTTCCCGTGAACTGGCCCGGATGGGGCATTCCCTGACGATTCTGGTTGGCGCACCGGAACCCTGGCCCATGCCTTGGGCCAAAACTATTATCGTTGAAAATTTGAACCTCTGGGGGGAGCGGGAAAAAATCATTTCTCCCTCTGCCCCCTGGCGGATCCTGCATCCCTTGAATTTTTTTGAACTGGCCACGACCCGCCTGGGATTTTTCCCCGAAATGCTCCTTTTCAGCATCCGGGCGTTGAATCTTCTGAAAAATTCCATTTCCGTCCAGACCTTCGATATCCTCCATGATGTTCAATCCCTTGGATACGGCTTTTGGCTGATGAAACGGTTCCATCTTCCGTTGATCACCACGGTCCACCATCCCTTGACCATTGACTTCCGGGCCAGCCTGGAGAGGGACCGGAACTTTAAAGAAAAATATTATACCGTGGTCTTTTACCCGATCGGCATGCAAAGGAGGGTCATTCGCCGCTGCGACCGGGTAATTACCTCTTCGCAGGAAACGGCCCGGGAGATCGAGCGTTCCTTCGGTGTTTCACCGGGCAGAATTCGTATGGTCTATAACGGCCTCGACGCCGATTTTTTTCGGCCGGCTCCCGAAGAGCCTCTGAGGACCAACAGCCTTCTTTTTGTCGGGAATACCGACGATTCGAAAAAAGGAGTAGCATACCTCATTCAGGCCATGACGCTCCTTCCCGAAAAGGTGACGCTGACGATTGTCGATGAAGGGTCGCCTTATAAAACCTACGCTCCTGGCCTGGTCCAGGAACTTGGGCTGACCTCCCGCGTTTTTTTTACCGGAAAAATTGCCGCCGAGAAACTTCGCCTCCTCTACTCTACTTCGGAGGCGGTCATTCTTCCTTCCCTCTATGAAGGGTTCGGGCTTCCGGCTGCCGAAGCCATGGCCTGCGGAACCCCCGTGGTGGCTACGCGCACCGGGGCTCTGCCAGAAGTCGTAGGGGAAGACGGAGCGGGGATTCTCGTCCCGCCCCGGGATCCGCCGGAATTGGCCCGGGCGATTCTTCGGATCCTCGGGAACGGAAAGGACAGGAAAAAAATGGGGGCCGCGGGCCGCCGGCGTGTGGAAGAACTTTTTACCTGGAGAAAAGTGGCCGAACGGACTGCCGAGGTGTATAAAGAACTTATAAAAGAAAGGGTGTAGGGGGTAGAGGGTATGGGGTTGGGTAAATTAATCGAGAGGATGATGTTTTGAAAATTGGATTACTGAGCTACCGGGGAAATCCTTACTGCGGAGGCCAGGGAGTTTATCTAACCTATCTGGCCAACGAACTGGTAAAGCTCGGCCACGAGGTTCATGTTATCGTCGGGCCCCCCTGGCCGTTGTTCCTCAAAGGTCCAACGGTTCACCCCGTGGAAAACTTCAACTTCTTCGGCAAAAAGAGGGATTTCCTGCCCCCGGACAATCCCTTCAAGATTTTTTCGCCACTTCATTTCTATGAATTCATTGCCTCGCGCTTCGGCGTTTTTCCTGAGATTAAAGCCTTCAGCTTGCGGGCCTTTGGCAAGCTGGTGGAATTGGCCAAGACTCACCGGTTTGACATACTCCATGACAACCAATGCCTGGGCTACGGCATGCTGCTCTGGAAAATGCTGGGAGTTCCCGTTGTCTCCACCCTTCACCATCCGCTCTCCATCGACCGGGCCACCTGGTTCGAACAACCTTCGAATCTGAAGCAAAAAGTAAGGAGGGTCCTTTACTACCCCTTAATCATGCAAAGGATCGTCAGTAATCGTTTGGACCGGATTATCACCGTCTCCCATGATTCTGCCCGGGAGATCACCCGGGCTTTTGGCGTTCCGGCGGAAAAAATCCGGGTGGTTTACAACGGCCTGGACAGCCTGGAATTTGCCCCCATTCCCGGGCTCCCCAAAAAGCCCAAAAGTTTAATCTTTGTCGGAAACTCCGAGGACCGGAAAAAAGGGCTTCTCTATCTTCTTCAGGCCCTTACCTACCTGCCCGAGGATGTTTCTCTAACCGTCGTAGACGGGGGGGCTCCCCAGCGTTCCTTTGCTCCCCTGCTTACGGAGAAGTATCGGATCGGACACCGGGTCCAATTTGCCAGCAAGGTCGGCCCCGGGGACTTGGTGCGTTTATATTGCAGCGCCGAGATTGCCGTCGTCCCTTCTTTGTATGAAGGTTTTGGCTTCCCAGCGGCAGAAGCCATGGCCTGCCAGCTTCCGGTTGTTTCAACCACGGCCGGGGCGCTGCCGGAAGTGGTGGGCGATGATGGAGCCGGCCTTCTTGTCCCGCCCAGAAATGCTCCGGCTCTGGCTGCGGCCATCACCCGCCTTTTGCAAAACCCAGAACTCGGCCGGCAGATGGGGGAAGCAGCCCGCCGCCGGGTACTCAATCTTTTTACCTGGGAGAACGCCGCTCGCCAGATGGTCGAGGTCTACCGCGAGGCCATCGATGCTCACCGTTGACTTTCGCCGGCTGCCTCTGGCCCAGTGGGATCTTGTTCTCGATGCCGGCTGCGGGGAAGGCCGGCATGTTTTTGAATGCTTCCGGCATGACTGCTCCGTTCTGGGCATGGACCTCAGCCATAACAGCCTTCTTAAAGCTCGCTACGTCCTGGGCCAGATGCGCGAGAGGCGGGAGGCCAAGGGACGAGTGTTGTTGTTGCGGGGAGATGCCCTGCGTTTTCCTTTCCCGGACGGAAGCTTCGATAAAATTATCTGCGCCGAAGTCATCGAACACGTCGACGATGAACATCGGGGAATCGCTGAGTTGGCCCGCATCCTTAAAACAAGGGGCAAGATCGCCGTTACCGTTCCCACCCTTTTTACCGAACATCTTTACGACAAGCTTTCCCAAGAGTATTTTCGCACTCCGGGCGGGCACGTACGCAAGGTTGTCCCCAAGGCCTTAGCCCGCTCCATGGAAGAAAACGGTTTGCAAGTATACGCCGTTGGCTTCGCCCATGCTTTTCATTCCCCTTATTGGATGTTACGCTGCCTTTGCGGCTTGCACGACGAGAAAGCCATTATTCCCCTCGTCTACCGGAAATTCCTCCATCTCGCCCTCTTTTCCAAACCCTTGCGGCTTTCGGAAAAATTATGCAACTACTTTTTTCCAAAATCCATCATCCTCTATGCCCAGAAGGGGAGAAGGTAAAAAAAAACATCCACCGCAGAGCTCGCCGAGACCGCAGAGGGAAATCATAGCGAAAGTCGAAACAAAGCAGGACGCCAAAGACCCTGGTAATGACCCAATGACTATTGCCTTAATGACGACCCGCCCTGCTGGTAAAATGTTCTCATGGATTAAGCCAGGGGCAGACGGCTTTAATTTCCGGCAGGTGCTTGAGCGGGAAGAAAGTCTTTTCCTGAGAGGGAATATCCAATTTGCTGGGAGTCCCAATCTCTTCCCCGCCCCCGGCTGTCGGGGTGACCGTGGAAATTTGCAAACGGTTGGAAAAGTTCAGGCCTTTTCCCAAGTGCACCAACTCTTCTGCGGATAAGTCTTCGAGGAAGGCCTGAAATACCTCCTTGGCCATGGCATCCAGGCCCTTTACCTTTTCCGTAGACCGCAGGGCGCTGTGTTTGTGATCCATTTCGCCCATGAAGACCTGGATTACATGCCCGAGGTCGTTGCCGTTCGAACACAAGTTAACCTTGTTCAGAGCGAGGGAGGTTAGTATTTTCATCTCGATTCCGAAGTTTTGTTTGAAGGGAACCGACAGCCAGAAGTTCAGGGTCCCGGCGATCTCTCCCGAGAGAAAATAAAGCAGGTTTTTTAAGGGATTGATGGCCGGATGGTCGAAGATGGAGATAAAAGGGGTGATGAAAGCATTGAGCCTCCCGCCGAAGGGTCGATGGTAGACGAGCTTGGCGACCTCGACCCTTTCAAACCAGAGAATGGCCCCCACGGGGTCAATGACCCAGCGGGGGTTGAAATAGCCCTCGCGGATGTCCGCGTCAATGAACTCGATGATGGCTCTCGGGTTATTCAGGCCCTTGACCGCGCAGAGGTGGTAGATCAACCCGCGCATGGACAGACCCTTGCCCGAATCTCCCCGGGAAGCATCGTTCATTCCGTTCCATTTTGCATAAAAAACCTGAACCCCATATTTATTGGCCATCAGGGGCACGTCGTCGTGCTCGCTCCCCCCAAAAGCAATCCAGATTTCATCGATGATCCGCCCCATCAAGGGCTGGAGAATCTGAATCTCCCGTTCCAAGGTCAAAAGCTCCTCATCCCCCCGGGCGGGGAAGACTACGATTACGGGAATATTCTCTTTCTCCTTGATCTCCTCCACTTTTTCCCTGTCCATCGAATGTACTCTTAAAAGAGAAAGGGGGGGCAAGGATTCTTTTCTCCCTACTTTATCGGGATCAACCGCTTCCATGATTTCGACCATTGGCATGGCGGGTACGGATTCTCCTGTTTTTTAAGGGTTGGCCGCAATGCGTTTTCAGCTTCCCCAGATTTCCCGCAATTTATCCCTGCTGAAAAGAAGATATCTCCTGTCCGCTGAAAAGATTTCCAAAGTGATTGTTCCGTCGTAACCACTCCCTTTCAGGGCCGGGATCACCTTTTTCCAATCGATGTTTCCCGCTCCGAGGGGGAGGTGCAGATCTTCGCTTTTTCCGAAATTATCCGAAAGATGCACGTGGACCAGGCGTTCCCTGAAGGCCTGCAAAAATTCTTCGGTCCGGTTGCGGTCAACGTTCAGGTTGGCATGCCCGACATCCAGATGAAACCCTACGCCGGGCATCAGCGAAAGAGCTTCCCGGATCTGTTCCACCGTGTTAAAAATTCGGTCCATGTTCTCGACGAGGATTTGTATGGACCGAGGTCTCGCCAGCTCTTCTATCTCTTTCAGTGACTTCAGGTTTCTTTGCCAAACCCCTTTCGTTCCAACGGCAAAAACGATGGATTTGTCCGGATGGACAGTCATTTTTGTCGCCCCCAATTCCGCGAAAACATTAAGGGCGCGCCGCATCTCCTCCAGGGCAGTCTTCCGCAAACTTTCATAGGGGGAAGCGAGGGGTAAGTAATAGGCCGTATGACCGATAATCCCTAAATTGGAGTCCTTCAATGCCTTCCGGATTTCCCCTAAGTTGATTTGATCCGGGTGGGCGGCGGCCGGCTCCAGGGTCAAATCCAGGAAGTCAAAACAATGCCTATTCGCCCAATGAATCTCTTCCAGCAGATCCACCCGGGGGTTGTTCATCATTCCGATTTCCATCAAATGCTTCCTCTCCTGCAAGCTGCCGTCATGGGCAAAGAAAGCCTATCTGAAATGGAAGCGAATAGTCAATGGAAATTTATGGGGGAGCTAATCCTTCAGTCACGAGTGCCTATGACAGGAATATCGGAGGAACTAACCCTGGCAAAGATTCT
>CAZIDC010000224.1:0-5380 GCA_964537885.1 uncultured Syntrophaceae bacterium
ACGCCGAACCTTTCGTCCTCCGACCTTGGCCACCCACCCGTGACTGAAGGGTTACTCTCTGTCCGCCCGAGGGGGACTGCTTTCGCAGGAGTGACGGCTTTTCTGATTTTTTGCGGTTGGAGAATTAAGGTGCGCGAGGTATAATGTTTTTATATTTTAAAACAAAGGAGGCTCGTTGATGGAAATCAAGGGGAAACGCATTGCCATTCTGGTGGAAGATATGTACAACGAACTTGAATTCTGGTATCCCTACTACCGGATGAAGGAAGCCGGGGCCCAGGTGACGGTTGTGTCCACCGGGGCTAAAGAATACCACAGCAAGATCGGCATGCCGGCGCCGGGAGGAACGTCTGCTGAATCCGTCGGCTCCAAGGACTTTGATGCGGTCATTGTTCCGGGAGGTTATGCCCCTGACCGGATGCGCCGGTCGGCCGCGATGATGAAGTTAGTGCGGGAAAGCTTTGAACAAGGGAAGATAGTGGCGGCTATCTGCCATGCCGGCTGGGTGCTTGTTTCCGCAGGGATCTTAAAAGGAAAAACGGCAACTTGTTTTTCTTCTATCAAAGATGATTTGATCAATGCGGGAGCGAAGTACGTAGACCAGGAAGTCGTGCGGGACGGCCATCTCATTACTTCCCGGATGCCCGATGACCTGCCCGCTTTCTGCCGCGAGATCATTGCGGCCATGAGCAAGGGCTGAGACCGTGGCCGACAGAATTCCTAATTCTTTTTAACCAGCTTTTCATAGAGAGCTTTTTGCCTTTCGATCGCCTGGCGGTACCGCGCATGGCGGACAGCATCCGGCTGATGGAGAGTGCTTACAAAATCCGGCGCTCCTTCGAGATCGGCCAGCATACCAAGAGCTTCCAGTACTAAGAGGGCCGTTCCCCGGCCGGAAGCTTCCTGCACGTCTGAAACTGCCACCGGTCTTCCCAGCACGTCGGCCATGATCCGCAGCCAGGTAGGAGAATGGAGCAGGGCTCCGCCGCTGGCCACGATTTGCGGGGCGGCCGGCAGAACCTGACTTAGAAGCTCGAAGACCAGCGCCACCCGGTAGGCCACCGCTTCCAAACCCGCGCGCAGAATGTCGAGAGAAGTATTGGCCAGCGAAAGACCATGAATCGTAGCCCGGGCGGACCCCGCCCAACCCGGGCTGCGTTCCCCGGCCAGGAAAGGCAGAACCGTCAGCCCGTGTCCATCGGGATCCATCGCTCCCAAAGCAGCTTCTATTCCTGTAAAGTCCTTAAGATTCAATACGGCTTTCATCCAGGCGAAAACGCTCCCCCCTTCGCTCAATGCTCCACCGAGCAATGAGCGCCGCCCATCCACCCGGTAGCACCACAGGCCAGCGGGAATATGCTCCACGGGTTTGTCCACAACGGCGCGCAGGGCGCTGGTCGTTCCCACGGTCAAGGCTACCCGCGCCGGAGAGACGCATCCACTGCCGATGTTGGCTGTTGCTCCGTCGC
This sequence comes from uncultured Syntrophaceae bacterium, assembly GCA_964537885.1. GTDB lineage: Bacteria > Desulfobacterota > SM23-61 > SM23-61 > SM23-61 > CAZIDC01. Next base: position 1,470 of record CAZIDC010000224.1, read on the forward strand.
CCACCGCCGGAAACCAGGGCAGGCTGCTCAGAGCTGGCCATCGGGCCGCGAACGGCGGCCGCAGGCCACGGCGGGGAATGTTTACATCGGTCAGCGGCGAAAGCTGCCCCCTTTTCACCGGGAGGGCGGCCAGCAGTTGTTCGTCCCATTCCAGGCTCAATCGGTTCAGAAGCCCTGTCCAGGAAGCAACAGAATAACTCACCGCGGTTTGCCCGAAGAGCTTCAGCTCCAAGTATTCGCCGATGGATACCCAGCGGTCTGCCCGGTGGAAAAGGTCCGGCCGGTTTCGGGCCAGCCAGCGGAAACGGGCAGGAAGATAGCTCGGATGGAAATGGCAACCCGTCCGGTCGTGAATGGATTCTTCATCAAAATCGGACTTTAGTTTGGCTGCCTCTCCGGCGGCACGGGTGTCCGCATAGGTGGTAAGGGGGGTTACTGGACGAACTTGCCGGTCAATTCCCAGAATATTATTGACGAATGTACATGTGCCCACGCCCCCAATCTGCCCGCTCCAGGGGCCGGCCTGGGCTGTGACCTGATCCAGGCATCCAAAGACAATCTCCAACAGTCCATCCGGGTCCGCTTCGGAGGCGCCCTCGGGGGTAGTACGAAATTCGTGCGCCCGGCGGGCTTCCATTCCCTCTATGGCCCGGCCCAGCCTGTCGAAGAGGGCGGTTCGCACCGACGAGGTGCCGATGTCGATCGCCAGGATAAAAGGGGCTTCCGCCTGTTTGGGGCTTAGGATAGACATAGGAAAATTTCCTGCCTTTCCCCTCTTCCGCCATAGGCGGAGAGAGGGCGGGGATGAGGGGGAACGATTATAACATTCTTTATAAAAAAAAAGGAACGGGATGGGATAAGAAGGAGAGGGCAGTCGGGGTTGGATAAAAAAGGACTATTTTTTTATTTTTTCGGACCCCCTTTCTCCGAACCGTTGTTATTAAACCCCGCGTCTTTTAATATACTTTCCACTAAGGAAAGAATGCTCACGCTGGTGGCGGATCCCTTAACGATGAAATTGTCAGCCCCATATCGGGTAGAGGCTTCACGGTATTCTGGAAGGTCGTAGCTGGTCATAATGATAATTTTAATTTGCGGATAATTCTTTTTTATTTTTCGAGTCAGCTGCAGGCCGTTTTCGCCGGGCAATTTGATATCCATGAAGATGAGGTTAGGAAGAAATTCAGAAACCTTTTGCAAGGCTTCTTTTCCGTCGACAGCTTCCTCCAGGATCATCCTGGGAAATTTTGTCGTCAGGATATCGACTAATGTTTGCCGGAAAACGAGACTATCTTCCACCACCAAGGTCTTAATTTCGTCCATGGATCCATTCTTTAAGAAGGAAGGGAATTTTTATTAATATTAATAAAGTTACTTTACTTGTGATTATCTTCATGTTAAATAGGGTATACTCCGTATTTAGGATGGGATAATACTGTATTTTTTAGCGGTGGCAAGGTAGGGGTTGGTTAAAAAAAGATTTAGGGGGAAAACATTTAAAAAAATCAGCAAACAAGGGGCGCAAGACCGATGAGCAGCAAGCATAAAATTATTATCGCCGAAGACCATACCATTCTCCGGGAAGGGCTGCGGGCGCTTCTATCCTCGAATCCGGAATTGGAGATTGTCGGGGAGGCCAAAGACGGCCAGGAGGCCATTCGCAGTGTAGAGAAATTAAAACCCAACCTCGTCTTGATGGACCTTTCCATGCCGAGGATGAATGGCCTGGATGCCATCCGGGAGATCAAAAAACGATCGCCGGAGACAAAGATTCTGGTCTTGACCGTTCATAAAACAGAAGAATACATTCAGGCCACCCTCCAGTCCGGGGCTGACGGATACGTCCTGAAGGATTCTACCCACGAAGAATTGGGCATGGCCATCAAAAGTGTTTTGAGCGGAAACTTTTTTATCAGCCCCGGCGTATCCGACAAGGTGATCGGAGGGTATTTAGCGGGCAAAAAACCCTTAGCGCCCACCACCCCGTGGGAAACCATCACCCCGCGGGAACGGGGAATTTTAAAGCTGATCGCCGAGGGGTATAAAAACAAGGAAATTGCCGATTTCCTCTGCATCAGCGTGAAAACCGTGGAAAAACACCGGGCCAACCTGATGCAGAAATTGGACCTGCACAACATCTCCGATTTGACCGCCTTCGCCATTGGAAAAGGGCTGATTACGAGGTGATCAGGACTTGAAGGGGGGCGCGTCCCCGCTCCTCTTCGTCTTTACAACGGCCAGGTTGCCTGCACAACCGTCCCTTTTCCCTTGGTTGTCTCAATCGCAAAAACTCCGCTGGATAATTCCACCCGCTCTTTCATGCTGGTTAACCCTAAGCCTCTGCGAGAACTGTCTAATTCGAACCCAGACCCCTGATCCTTAATCGTCAACTCCATAAACCCGCCGTTTTTTATCAGGGAAAGAAAGACCACACCCGAACCGCTATGCCGGACAGCGTTGTTTAGGGCTTCCTGCATCACCCTGTAGATCACGATCTTCAATGGGTGGGGTACCTCGTTTTCCTGAATGGCAATCCTTTTTTCAAAGCGGATTCCAGAGTATATCTTCCCCACCTCCCGGTAAAACCAATTGATGGTTACCAGAATGCCAAGGTCGTCCAGCAGCGACGGCCGTAAGTCGGTCGCAATTTTTCGAATTTCCTCGATGGCACTTTGCGTCAATTTAACGGCGGCCTCCAGAGTTTTAACGGCGTGCCGGGCGGCTTTTTTTTCTACTTGTTTCAAAGTATTCTCAACCCCGAATTTAACCGCGGCCAGGGTTTGGCCGACGCCGTCGTGGAGTTCCTTGGCCAGCCGTTTCCTTTCGTTTTCCTGAATCGTGAGAAGTTGGGAAGAAAGAGTGCGAAGCTGTTTCTCCGATTCCCGAACCACTTCTTCAGCGCGTTTGCGCTCAATGATACTCACTAAGGCCTTGGCAAGGATCTGAAGAAATTCTTTCTTTTTTTCGTCGTCCTGATACTGCTCCTGTAAATAGAGATCAATAACCCCCAGGACCCTGTTCTCGGAAAGCATGGGGACACAATAGTGGCCATGCGGGTGGGTCGCCCCCACGGGATCATGGCGGCCTTCTTCCAGATGGTTGGCAAACTGGATCTCTTTGGTCCGCGCGGCCTGGCCGCAAAGACAGCGGTCAAAGGGAACCCGGCTGCATGATTGCCGGAGCAAATCCGGAAGGCCGATCTGCGTTTTCATGGCCAGAACTTCAGGGTCTTCTTCGACCAGGAAGATGGCCCCCATGGTTTTAAGGGGCAACCAGGGGATCGACAGGATTCGTTCGAGGGCGCGCTCCAAAAGTCCTTCCAAAGAAATATCTTTAAACGAGAGGCCCATGATCCAGTTGATCACTTTTTGCGTCTCGTGGCCCCACCTTAGTTCGTCTTCTAAATTAAACCTGCGGACAGCTTCGCCGATGAGGGGGGTCAGGGACTCGATTAATTCCACGACCTGGAGGGGAACCTTGTCCTCTCGATCATCGGCCAGGTGAATGGTTCCCAGCACTTTCTCCCCGTTGCGTATGGGGATTACGGCGACGGAGGCAAACCCGCTCTGCACGCAGGTGCCCCGGTATCTCTCCCGCTCCTTGGCGGAGAGTCCCTCGATGAACCTGAAGGTATTATTGGACCAGAATGAGCCGGAGGGGGTAACCATCGAGACCTCTTGGGGGTCAATCTTCCCCGTAATGACCCGAATGCACACGCATTGGTCCTTTTTGATGGAAAGCGGATTCTCCGCCTCCCAGAACTCCTGGCTGAAGCCTTTATAGGACTCGTAGGGAATATTTCCGTAATCATCCGCCACCCGGATTCCCCCATAACGGCATCCGGTCCAACCGGAAAGGAGATCGACCACCGTGTCCAAAAACTCTTTCCGGGAAGATTTTCTGACAAATCC
>CAZIDC010000225.1:0-5371 GCA_964537885.1 uncultured Syntrophaceae bacterium
GATTGTGTAGAAATTTCCTTAGGAGGATCGGGTCGTGAAAGAAGACGAAATTGCCGCCAAGCTTAAAGAAGCAGCCCAAGAAGGTAAGATTTCTTGCGCCCTGGCCCAGAAGATCGCCAGCGAGAATAAAGTATCGATGAAACAGGTGGGAGACTTGCTCAATACATTGAAGATAAAAATTACTCAGTGCCAGTTGGGATGCTTTTAGAAAGAAGGGTTCAAGGGACCAGGGGTTCGAGGGGCCAACTGGAATAGAGGAGGTTATCATGAAAGCCCGGATCACGATCATCTGTGAAAATACGGTTTCTACGAAAGGCGGTTTGGGAGAGCACGGGTTATCTGTGTTTTTAGAGACCGAGCGGGGGAATTATCTCTTCGACACCGGCCGCGGGCAATCCTTGATTCCCAACCTCTTGCACTTCGACAAAGATCCCCTGTCCATTCAGAAAATCTTCCTCAGCCACGGACACCAGGACCACACCGGCGGCCTGGCTGCTATCCTTGAACTTTTAGGCGAGATTGAAGTTCTAGCCCATCCGGATGTTTTTTCTACACGGTATAATATTTCCCAAAAAGAGGGGAAAGAGATAAAGCGATTTGCCGGACTGAAATTCAAGAGGGCTTATCTGGAAAGCCTGGGGGGGAAGTTTATCTTAGAAAAAAGTTATTGTCAGGTTACCCAAGAAATGTTTTTAACTGGAGAAGTGCCGCGAAAAACTTCCTTTGAAAAAGGGGATGCCAGGCTTTTTGCGGAAAGCGGAGGGAATTTGTTCCCGGACCCCTTCTTCGATGATCAATCGCTGGTCATCGAGAGCCCCAAAGGGCTGGTCTTGGTTTTAGGATGCGCCCACGCCGGAATGATTAACATTCTGGAGTACGTTATTGAGAAAACGGGCCGGGATCAGGTGTACGCCATCCTGGGGGGCACCCATCTCGATTTCGCCTCTCCCCTTCAGGTAGAAGAAACGATTGCCGCCCTGAAAAAATACAAGGTGGAGCATATCGGAGTTTCCCACTGCACCGGGCTAAAGGCAGCTTCCAGGCTATCGGCCGAATTCCGCGAAAAATTCTTCTTTGGGCAGGTGGGAGAGACCCTAATGCTTGAATAGGGATTGTAATGCTGCTGAGGGTTTCATTCATTCCCCTTTTTTTAATTCTGCTTTCCTCTACCGCCTTGGGACAGGGTCCTCCGGAAAAAAGAGGGTGGGATTTTCCGGAGAAAAAAGGTGGGAATTTTGAGGATCGAAGAGGAAGGCCGGGACCGATGTATCCGGCGATGCAGGAGTGGGTCAGGCGACTCAATCTAACAGGTGGGCAGACAGCGAAGCTTCAAACCCTGCGCCATTCCTACCTCCGGGATACGCTGGTCTGGAGAAATGAACTGGCCGTCAAACGTTTTGACCTGCAGGATCTGCTGCAGAACCCTCAGGCGGAGCCCGAACAAATTCTGGCCAAACAGCGGGAGGTTTCTGAGCTGGAAGGTAAAATTCAAGAGCGAACCATTCTCCACCAATTAGAAATCCGCAAGGTTCTTACCCCGGAGCAGATCAAACTCATCCCGCCGGATTTTGGCTGGGGTGGACTCCACGGTCCGCGGATGATGCGCGGGCACGGGCGAAGAATGGGCATCGACTAAAGGAGCCGAATTCCGGTCATGGCCTTCCTCAAGAAAAGGCCAGAGTTCAGCGGGGGCAGATTCTTTCGCCCCCTTACCCTTTTGATCATTTGGGGTTTCCTGGCCCTCCTCCTGATCGCCAACGGAGCGTACGAAGCCCAACGGGCCCAAAACAGTCTTTACCGCATGCTCTTCGATGAAGGATCGGCCTTGATAGACGGACTGGAGAAGAGCGCCCAGGGCACTTTAACATCCATGGCTGCGGCGGAAAGCCTGCCCGATGCTTCGGCAATCATGGTTGCTTCCCCCATCAATTTTCTGGCCCTCGAAGAATCAGTCGTTGACTTGATTCTGGAGGTTGCCTTTCGGATTGACCAAGAATGGGGCAAGCGCCGGCCCCAGGAAAGCGAGCTAAAAAGGAAGGGAGAGGATGAGCATCTTTCCGGGATAGAGATGATCGTCAACGGCAAGAAATTCATCCCTCCTCGACATCCGAAGAGTCCACCGGCCAGAGATCGAGATCATTTTTACCAGCCTCTCCTCGAAGGAAAAACCTCTTATGCCATTAGGCGTTCGGAGAAGAAAGAAACCGGGCAGATGGACTACCTTGCCGTCGCCGTCGCCCGCAAGGCCGGGGAAGGAATCCTCGTCCTAAGGGCGGATGATGCGCAAATTCGGTTTTTCCGGCGGAGGGTAATCCTGCAGGAATTGATCGAAGAATGGAGGGGAAAAGGGGAAACAAGGTACCTCACCATCCAGGGGGGAGATTTGGAAGTATGGGCGGATACGGACGCGGCAAAAGTTGGGAAGAGAGAAGAAAATGCTTTCGTACGAGAGCTATGGGCGGCAGGAGGGGAAGGGCAGGCGGCCCGAGCTCAAAAGACGCCGGAGGTTTTTGAGGTAGCCAAGATCGTTGCCCTGGATAAGGAAAACCGCGGGGTAATCCGGGTGGGGCTTTCGACCGCAAGGGTGGAGCAGATTATCGGCGCCGACCGGAGAAATATTCTGCTGTTCAGCTTGCTGCTTCTGGTCTCCGGCGGGGTTGGCATTACTTTTATCTACCGCATGGAGAATCGCCATCTGGTTAGGGTTCGGGAAATGGAAGAAAAAATCCATCAATCCGAAAAATTATCTTCCTTAGCCAACCTAGCCGCGGGGGTGGCCCATGAGATCCGCAATCCTCTGAATGCCATTGGCATGGCCATCCAGCGTTTGCAGAGGGAGTTCTCTCCCGAGCGATTGGAGGACCGGGAAGAATATCATCGCTTTACCGATGTTCTGCGGAACGAGGTGGGGCGGGTAAATGAAATCATCGAGCAGTTCCTCCTCTTTGCCCGGCCGGTGCGGCTGGATTTACAGCCGGTTCCCATAAAGAATTTGTTGCAGGATTTGCTCCTCCTTTTCCGGGAGGCGGCCGAGCAGCAAAAAGTTCTCCTTGAGGAAGAAATAGAATCGAACCTGCCTGTCCTGCAAGTAGACCGCCAGCGAATACAGGAAGCTCTCTGGAACTTAATCAACAACGGCCTTCAGGCTATGCCGGAAGGCGGCCGTTTACGCCTAACGGTGAATTTTCGGGGGGGAAGAGAGGTTTTTATCCAGATTGCCGACACTGGAGAAGGGATTCCGCCGGAAAATTTGGGCAAAATATTCGACTATTATTTTACCACTAAGGAAAAAGGAATGGGGCTGGGCTTGCCTCTGGCCCACAAAATCATCCGGGAGCATGGCGGCACCATCCAGGTCGAGAGTGTAGTAGGGCAAGGAACCATTTTCCAGGTATTTCTTCCGGTGCCGGGGGAAAAAGAATGAAAGAGACTTCCAAGATGCCCATCCTGATCGTCGACGATGAAAAAAACCAGCGGGAGATGCTCGAAGGCTTTCTCCGGAAACAGGGATATGGAGCGCAAGCCGTGGAAGACGGGCAGAAGGCGCTGGAGTATTTCAGAGGCGGATCTTTTGACTTAGTGCTCACCGATTACCGCATGCCCGGGATGGATGGTGTTCAACTGCTCCGGGAGATTAAAAGGTTGAATCCCGAGGGTGTGGTCGTCATCATGACCGCCTATGGAACAGTCAGTACAGCCGTGGCCGCGATGAAAAAAGGGGCCTACGATTACCTGACCAAACCCATCGACCTCGATGAACTCCTTCTCCTGATTCAAAGGGTGGAAAGGGAAGCAAGCTTGGGGAGGGAAAACCGGGAATTGAAAGAGCAGTTGCGGGCCAGGTTTAAGGTCGATTTTATCGTTTCTACCAGCCGGCGGATGGAAGAAGCTTTGAACCTTGTCGGGCGAGTGGCTCAGAGCCAGGCGACGGTTTTAATCTTAGGGGAGAGCGGGACAGGAAAAGAACTGATCGCCCGGGCCATTCATTATTCCAGCCCGAGGGTGGAAAAACCCTTTGTCAAAATGAACTGCGCCGCCCTGCCGGAGAACCTGCTGGAAAGCGAGCTCTTCGGCCATGAAAAAGGGGCTTTTACCGGGGCGGTGGCCCGGAGAATCGGGCGTTTCGAACAGGCCGACCAGGGTTCGATTTTTCTGGATGAGATCGGGGACCTCTCCCCGTCTTTGCAGATGAAACTCCTCCGGGTCCTGCAGGAAAAAGAATTTGAACGCGTGGGAAGCAATCAGACGATCCAGACCGATGTGCGGGTGATTGCCGCCACCAACCGCAACCTGGAGGCAGCGATTCAGAAAGGGGGGTTCCGGGAAGATCTTTATTATCGGCTCAATGTTGTTACCATTTCTCTCCCGCCTCTTCGGGAGAGAAAGGAAGATATTCCAGCCCTTATTGAACATTTCCTCAAAAAATACAACAGGGAGAACAACAAAAAGGTGGGTTCCCTGTCCAAAGAGGCCAGAGATTTACTCATACAGTATGATTACCCGGGGAATGTTCGGGAACTGGAGAATATCATCGAACGCGCAGTAGTCTTATGCCGGGGAGAAATCCTGACTACCCAGGACCTTCCTTTAAACCTGCGCGACGTTAAAATGGAGGCTTTTTTAGAGCGGGCCAAAAGAGGACGAAGTCTTCCGGATGCCCTGGAGGAAATCGAGAGACAGGAGATTGTGAAGGCTCTGGAAAAGTTCAGCGGGGTTCAGACCAAAGCTGCCGAGGATCTGGGAATTAGCGAGCGGGTCCTGCGCTACAAGATGAAAAAACATAAAATTGCAGAGAAGGGGTAAGAACCGCGAAAATAAAAATGGCGTCCCCAACCGGATTTGAACCGGTGTTACTGGCGTGAAAGGCCAGTGTCCTTGGCCGGGCTAGACGATGGGGACGTAAATCAGATTAGGTTATTAAGGGTATAATAAAAAATTGTGGATGTAAAGAAAAAAGAATGCTATAGTAAGGTTCATGGGAAAAATTAAGAATTGGTTAATTCTTTTCCCGGCCGTTTTTGTCTTGGTGGCCATTTTTTCCTTCCGGCCCCCATCCGCTGAGGGAGCCTCCTACAAATATATCGATAAAAACGGCACCGTCCATTTCACCGACCGCTACGAATCCATCCCCAAAGAGTACCGGGATCAGATCAAGGTTATCCGGGAAAGAATTCGCCCCGAGACTCCCGCTCCGACTTCCGAGGGACAAGAGAAGAAAGAAAAGGGAGGTCCTTCTTCCGTAGAGCAGGCGGGCAAAAGCAAAGAAGCTGAGGTGCAGAAGGAAGCCGAGGCCCAAAAGGCGCAAGAAAAAGAAGCCGAGGAAAAGAAACTTAAAGCCTTCCAGGATAAAGAGGAGCGCATCGAAAGCCTG
>CAZIDC010000226.1:0-2145 GCA_964537885.1 uncultured Syntrophaceae bacterium
ATCCGGCGCGCATGCCGGAAAAACCCATCAAACCGGACCGCGACAAAATATTGCTTGTTGGAGCCTTCATCGGGCTTGTAGCCGGATTGGGCTTGGCCTGGTTCCGGGAAACCATGGATCAGTCATTCCATTCGGAAGCGGAATTGGAATCCTACTTAGGCCTCCCCGTTATAGCCGCGATCCCGAATCTGAATGGCGAGAAGACAGTGAAAGCGTAAGGCAGCACATCATGTACGAATCCTTCTATGGCTTAAGAGAAAACCCTTTCAACGTGACTCCTGATCCCCAATACATCTATTTGGGGCAAAACCAGAAGGAAGCGCTGGCGCACTTGCTTTACGGGGTTAGGACGAAAAAAGGATTTATTGTTCTTACGGGGGAAGTAGGTACGGGCAAGACGACCTTGGTCCATTATCTTTTGGATAAACTCAACGGAAAAGATCGCACGAAGACAGCCTATCTCTTCAACCCGAAGTTAACGGTTAATGATTTCATAGAATATATCCTGAAAGACCTTGGATTAGATTTCCCCAAGGGTTCCAAAGGAGATTATCTCCATATCCTTCACCAAAATTTGGTCACCGCCTATCAAGAGGGCGAAAGCGTAATTTTGATAGTGGATGAAGCCCAGGGATTGAATCCGGAGCTGCTGGAAGAGATTAGGCTTCTTTCCAACCTGGAGACGTCCAAATCAAAACTGCTCCAGATTATATTGGTTGGCCAACCGGAGTTAAATAAAACTCTTTTAGAACCCGGCTTTCGGCAACTCCGGCAGCGGGTGAATCTCCATTACAATCTACTCCCCCTTTCAGAGCAGGAGACGAAGGAATATATAGAAAAGAGGTTGAGAATCGCCGGGGCCAAAGGGGCGCTTTTTTCCAAAGGTGCGATTAAGGAAATATATCTCAAATCCAAAGGAATTCCCCGGTTGGTAAATATTCTTTGCGACAACTCTTTATTGATCGGATATGCCTCAGGGCAGAAATTGGTGGATGGGGAAAAGGTTCGGGAGGCAGCCAGGGATTTAAAAATCAGAAGCGGCTATCGTCGGATTTGGCTTTGGTCTTTTCTAATTATTTTTATCACTGCGGGAGCCCTGTTGGCTTTATTCTTTCAAAAGACCGGTTTTTTAAAAGGGCTTCTTGATCATCTTCATTTGGTTAAAGAGAATATTATCGGTGGAGTACAGAATATTTTCAATTTTTTCAAATGAAAAATCAAATGGCCCAATTAATCCAAGCAACGCCTTGCGCTCTTGAGCCTTACGATCTTTAATTATGCACCATGCTATTTTTTTACAACTGACAACTTACACCTCACAACTTACTGGAGTATTAAATCATGAGCCGTGTCTATCGTGCCCTTGAAAAGGCAGAAAAAGAAAAACAACAGAAAATAAAAGAAGAACCTCTTTTGGGAATCTTTGAGGAGGGGCCCATACCTTCCCAAGAGGAGCAGGTCCTAAAAGACATCGAGATAGGAAACGAGCGATTGGAGCTTCCGGTGCGGGAAGAAGGACCCATCCCCATAGCGCCGCTTGATACATTTGCCGCTGAGCAGTTTCGGAAATTGAAAACTCACATTTTCCGCAACTCCCCCAACTCTATGCGTTTGATTCTTATAACCAGCGCCGTACCTCAAGAAGGGAAAACAGTGGTTACGCTGAATTTGGCCATGGCCATTTCCCAGGAAATACACAAAAGGATTATTCTGATAGATGCCGACCTGCGCAAGCCGAGTATTTATCCAGAAAAATACACCTACCGGAAAGGCCTTTCCGATTACCTGGCGGATCAAACTCCGATAAAGGAGATCACGAAGAACTTTGAAACCGAAAAATTCATGATCATTCCGGCCGGCAAACCCTCATCGAAAGCCGCCGAGCTGGTCGCTTCAAAAAAGATGAAAGATTTACTCAGCGATCTCAGGGAAATAGGCGAAGATACTTATATTCTTATCGATTCTCCCCCGATTCTTTCAACTTCAGAGCCTCTCCAGCTCTCCGAATGGGTGGATGGGGTCATCCTTGTCGTAATGTCCGACCGGGCCCCCAAAGGATCAATTCGCAAGGCGGCGGAATCCATCGGGCGCAAGAAAATCATCGGCGTTGTTTTCAACCAAAAAGACCTTAAGACATCGAAATAT
>CAZIDC010000226.1:2245-5360 GCA_964537885.1 uncultured Syntrophaceae bacterium
CTCAATCGCTTGCGAATTGAGAAACGGCGGGCGGAAAGGTCAAAAGTACCGTTATCGATTATTCTGTTTTCCTTGCGCCATGGCGGCAACAACCACTCTAAGGGGGTCGTCCGGAACCTCCTGTTATTTTTAAATACGGTAACCAGGGAGACGGATATAAAAGGGCTGATGAATGAGGGTGAAATCGGAATACTCCTTCCAGATACCGATGAAAAAGGAGTTAAACTTTGTGTTGAAAAAATCGTCAGCAGCAACGGTCATTTCCCGCACTCGGTGATCACGGGAACCTACCCGGATGATATTTTCCAGAGCCTTTCTACTGACGAGAAGGAACAACCTGACCTCATCCCTTTATACTTGGACGAAAGCCTAAAACCTCTCCGATTTCAGCGGGCTGTTAAAAAGGCCATGGACGTGGGGGGAGCATTGGCCGGACTCATTCTTCTTTTCCCGGTTTTATTAATTGTCGCCCTAACGGTAAAAGTTAGTTCTCCCGGTCCCGTCATTTTCAAACAAACCCGCTTCGGCAAGAAAGGGGTTCGGTTCCCCTTTTACAAATTTAGGTCCATGTATTCGAACACGGATGATCGAATCCACCGCGAATATGTCGCCGATTTAATTAATGGGTGTCTGGAAAAGATCAATCAAAGCGAGGGGGAGAATCCTTTCTTTAAGATGAAAGACGACCCGCGAATAACCCGCGTGGGGAAAATTATCCGGAAACTGAGCATCGATGAACTGCCCCAACTGTTTAATGTCTTGAAGGGGGAGATGAGTTTAATCGGGCCGCGCCCCCCCCTTCCTTATGAGGTTGAAAAGTACCAACCCTGGCATCTTCGCCGGGTTCTGGAAATGAAACCAGGGATTACCGGTCTCTGGCAAGTTAACGGCCGAAGCAGAACATCCTTTGATGAAATGGTCCGTTTAGATTTGAGATACGTGCAGAATTGGTCTCTATGGCTGGATCTGAAGATATTGTTGAAAACAATAAAAGAAGTGATTCACCCGCATGGCGCAGCCTAACTAAAGAAAGACGCAAGGCGCGAGAGCGCAAGGCGTGAGGGCGATGGAAAAACCCCATAAAAAACTGGATGTGTGGCAAAAAGGAATGGAAGTGGCCCAGATGATTTACAAATTGACAAATTCATTCCCATCGGAAGAAAAATTTGGCCTCGTTTCCCAAATGCGTAGGGCAGCAATCAGCATTCCCAGCAATGTTGCTGAGGGTGCAGCGAGGCAAGGGAAAGCTGAATTTCGAAACTTTCTTAGTATGGCCCAAGGCTCTTTGAGTGAATTAGATACTCAGCTGGAACTTTCTGTCTTACTTGGATATCTTAACGCTGAAAAAATTAAAGAAATTTCAGGGTTATTAATAAGGGTTGATAAAATGCTTTCAGCCTTGATTCGTAGTCTTTCGGGGAAGATTAAAGATGCTTGAGTTTGAAACGCGATCCCGGCTTCCGGTATTTTACCCCTTGCGCCCTTGCGCTCTCGCGCCTTACGGTATTTAAAAGGAGGTTGTCATGAAAATCGCGGTTATTGGTTGCGGCTACTGGGGCCCCAATCTCGTCAGGAATTTTATTCAGTGCAATAGAGTTCGGGAGTTGATTTGCTGTGACCTCGATGCCAAAAGGTTGGCCCGTATGAAAAACCTTTATCCATCAGCCACAATTCTTGGGGATTATAAGGAACTGCTGGAAATGCCGGACCTCGATGCCGTGGCCATTGCGACGCCCGTTAAAACTCATCACCCGATCGCCAAGGAATTTCTCTCCCGGGGAAAGCACGTTTTTGTCGAGAAGCCCTTCACCCATTCCTGGGAGACAGCTTTGGAGTTGGTCAAGTTGGCCGAAGAAAATAATCGGATCCTGATGGTTGGCCATACTTTTGAGTACACGGCGGCCGTGAATAAGATCAAGGAGATTGTGGAAAACGGCGAACTGGGCAAAATTCTTTACATCAGTTGCATCCGGGTAAACCTGGGGCTTTTCCAACCGGATATCAACGTGGTATGGGACCTCGCCCCTCATGATATTTCCACCATTCTTTATATCATGGGAGAAACGCCCATATCCGTGAATAGCCAGGGGAAGGCCCATTTCAAACCGGAAATTGAAGACGTGGCTACGACCACGCTGAACTTTAAAAGCGGGGTAATCGCCTTTATTCACAACAGTTGGCTCGATCCCAACAAAATTCGAAAAACAACCATCGTGGGGACGAAGAAAATGCTCGTCTATGATGACATTGAAAATCAGGAAAAAATTAAAATCTATGACAAAGGAGTAGAAATTCCCCCCTATTACGATACCTTCGCGGATTTTCAGCTTGCCTACCGGTATGGTGATATTTACAGCCCCAGGATCGAAGACTTTGAACCCCTGCGGAAAATTTGCGATCATTTCCTGTGTTGTGTAAAGGAAGGGAAAGTTCCGCACACGGACGGATACAATGGCTTGCGCGTTGTTTCCGTATTGGAGGCGGCGAGTAAATCTTTAAAACAATCCGGTAAGGCGGTTGTAATTCGGGGCTCAAAGGCTAATTTTAGTAAGTCCCGCAGTAATGGCAATGGATTGGCCTTAATAAATGTTTTGAGCTAATTCTTTCGCCTCAGCCCCCTCCATCCTTCACCCGCCACCCTACCCCCTATTAAAATTGGAGGTTTTTGAATGATATTTCAGTCGATTGCCCCCGACGTGAAACTCGGGAAAGATGTCCTAATTTACAAATTTGTGAATCTATACGGTTGTGAAATAGGCGACCATACCAAGATTGGCTGTTTCGTAGAAATTCAAAAGAAAGCTAAAATTGGGAAATATTGCAAGATCTCCAGCCATACCTTTATCTGCGAAGGGGTAACCATTGAAGATGAGGTCTTTATTGGTCACAACGTTACCTTTATCAATGATAAATATCCAAAGGCCACCAATGGCGGTAAAAGGCTTCAAACCGAAGAGGATTGGACTGTTCAACCCATTTTGGTAAAATGGGGAGCATCCATCGGCTCCGGCGCAACTATTCTTTGTAATGTGGAAATCGGAGAAAATGCGATCGTAGGTGCCAATAGTTTAGTCACCAAGAATGTCCCAGCCAATTCGATCGTCGCCGGCAATCC
>CAZIDC010000227.1:0-5342 GCA_964537885.1 uncultured Syntrophaceae bacterium
AAGTATCCACCGCCATCTCCAACCAGAAGGTCAATCTTCCCATCTCCGTTCCAATCGACTAAGTAGGGGGCCGAAGGGCTTTTTACTTTAATCTCTTTTCCTCCGCCTCTGAGCTTCATCCCCACGGCATACCGGGGGGCAGCATTTGTTCCCTGATTGAGGTACACGGTCACGAAGCCGTTCCGGTCGCCGAGGATCAGGTCATAAAGGCCGTCGCCGTTCCAGTCCGCCACGACCTTTTCGGCGCGTCCCTGGTCGGCCCACAGCTTCATTGCTATGGGTGCTATGGGTGCAGGCTTGGAAGGGGTGGGCTGAGCAGATACCGGGGGGGCAGGAGCCACACCTTCCAATCCAGTAGATCGAGTCAGGTTTCCGGCCGCGATCTTTGCTCCGGGCTCTTCCTGGATGATTTCGGCCCAGGAAGTGTCAATTTGCACAGCCTGGACGGCTATTTCCCCAATTTTTATATCCTCACCTTTGAGCATTTTCCCGGTGACCGGATGCCGCACGGGCGCGCCTTGCCGGAAGGCCATAAATCTCATCCCCGGCTCTACTCCGTGGATCTTCCCCAAGTCGATCATCGCTCGTTTGCCAGTGACCATGACGATATAACCTTGGATAGGAAAATCTTTTTTGATATTGTCAGCCAGTGAATCCATCATCCGTTCGATCACATCCAACACCGGCCCCCGGATTTTTTCCGCTTTGAGAATGGAACCGTCTTCCACGTTGATCAGACGGGTATTGATATCATAAGCATTGCCGACCCGGATCACGGAACCGGTAACGATCAGTTTTACCCCCAGGAGTTCCCCCACTTTGGCGGCAGTTTCCTGATTGATCATGCCCGTCATTCCCAATTGCTGCTCTTTGAGAATCTTTTGCAACTGGGCCCGCTCCACAACGTCGAATCGGCCGGTCCGGACCAAGGAGGTAATCAGCCATTCCGCTATAATCTCCCCCACCTGCTTGCCCCTGAATTCTTGTTCCCCCTTTTGCTCGAAGTCGATGACCGCTACACGGGTTTTTCCCGAGGCAGCCCAGGAGTGAACGGGGATAGCCGCTGAGAGAACGAAGACGAGCAGAATCCCGAAAAATGAAACTGCCCCGGATAATGCCATACGTTTCATTTCATCCCTCCCGGAAAGGCGATGTTTCTATAAGATCCCCAGGTATCCCTGAAGGACGACTAAGCATATATAAAATGTGTCCACGACCGGACGAAAGTTGCTTGGGGGAGCGTTTCCGTTCATGTAGATATTTTTAACCGGTATGCTGCCCAGACGCACCCCCTGCCGGACAGCGCGCAGAAGGACTTCGGTTTCGGTCTGAAAATGAGAGGTGGTCAGGGCAATCTGGCGGAGGACCCGAGAGGGATAAAGGCGAAAGCCGCATTGGGTATCCTCGAGGTACTGGCCCAGAGCTTTGGAAATAAAAAAAACCGCCACCCGGTTGGAATAATAACGCTGGCGGGGGAATTGATCCGCCTGGGCCATGCGCGAGCCGATCAGGATGGCTTCCGAGTCCCGTTGGTGGGCATGCAAAAATTGCGGGATGTCCGCCGGGTCATGCTGTCCATCTGCGTCCAGAGTGAGGATGGCGGCACACCCCTTCCTGAGGGCATGAGCAAATCCCACCCGCAGGGCATGCCCTTTGCCCCGATTGGCTGGCAGGGAAATCAGTTCAACCCCATGCCGGAGAGCTACTTCACCGGTGTTGTCCCTGGATCCGTCATTCACGACGATGATTCGGCGTACAAAGCTTTTGGTCCGGTCGATCACTTCGCCGATGGAGCTTTCTGCGTTATAGGCCGGAATAATCGCCCAAATTTTTTCTGAGTTCACGCCATTAACCATTAAATTAACCTTGACCTTGACAAAATGGGCCCAAGCTGCTAAACGAACTTCAGGCCCTTCGACCCCCAAACCACAAGAAAGATAGTGAAGTTATATGTACCAAAAAAGTTACCCTTCCGCAACAATAAAAATTCCTGGCCATCTCCAGTTCTTTGAATTTACACTTCCCTTGTGGTTCGGGGGGTGGAGGGCGCCATAGGCAGTTCACTTGTATGACTTTATTCCGCGAGAAAATTCTGCGACAGGTTGCGCAATTTTCCGTTTCCCATTTTAAGTATCTTCTTCTGGGAACTCTTATCCTGGCCGCCCTATCCGGTTTCCTGGTCTCCCGCCTGGAATTTCAAAGCGACGTGGTCAACCTCCTCCCCTCGAAGGCTCCGGTCACCGGGGCCTTTGTGCAATTTCTCAAAGAATTTGGTTCGGGAGATACGCTTTTGATCGTTCTGGAGAGAAAGAGCGGAGGAGAAGTGGAATCCTTTGGTCCTTTGGCCAAGATTTTGGCCGAGAGACTGATGGCCACCGGAGAGTTTTCGGAAATTCATGGCTGGGCAGACCAATCTGCCGCGACGGAAATCGGAGAGGCCTTCATCGCTAAGGCCCTCCTTTACCTAACGGAGGAAGACCTGCGCCAGATGGAAAGCAGGCTGACGGATGAGGCCATCGAAAAGCGAGTGCTGGATCTGAAAGCGAAACTCCAAACCCCGCTCGGATCCTGGACCTCCCAATGGGCAGTCCGCGACCCCCTAAATCTTTGGCCAATCTTCAAAAAATATGTTCCCGCGGGGGGGCGAGTCGAATCCGGCGGGGTCCTGCTTTCTGCGGACCGGAAGATGATGCTTCTTCTGGCCAAACCCAAGGGACGGCCATCGGACGTGCGCTATGACGAAATCCTGCTTGAAAAAATAAGATCCGCCGAACGTGCGGCCAGGGAAGCTTTTATGCGAGAAAAAAATATCGACCCCGGTGCCGATATCCAGGATTTGGTCATCGGCCTTGCCGGGGGGCACATAAGCGCCCTGGAAGACAGCCGGATGATCAAGAAAGAATTGCTGATGAACTTCACGGTTTCCTTAGTCGGGGTTCTGATTCTTTTTGCTCTGGCTTTTCGGAGTTTGATCTCCTTCCTCTATGCTCTATTCCCCCTGATGGCCAGCCCCCTCCTGACCCTTGGATTATTTTTTCCTTTTCTCGGTCGATTGAGCGAGTCAAGCGGGGCTTTTTCAGCGATTATCCTTGGACTTTCCATCGACTTTATTATCCTCCTTTACAGCCGCTACCTGGAGGAGAGGAACGCCGGCCAGAGCCTGCAAGAATCTTTGGACAGGAGCCTTGGACAAACCGGTCCGGGTGTGTTTACCGGGGCCGTAACCACAACGGCAGCCTATTACGCTCTTCTCACTTCCGATTTTCGCGGGGTGCAGGAGCTGGGTTTTTTGACCGGAACGGGCATCCTGATCAGCCTGCTCTGCGCCTTTTTCCTCTTCCCGGCGCTGGTCGCCTGGCGAGAACGGAAGAGGGGAAAATCCCAAACCTTTCCAGGCATCTCCTCTTTCCGACTCGAGCAAGTAAGCCAATTGGCCCTGAAAAGGCCTTTGCTCGTTGTCCTCTTATGCACGGTAATAACCGTGGGTAGCCTGGGCTGGGTCTCTAAGGTAAAGCTGAATAATGATCCGCGAAAGCTTCGGCCTGCGGATCACCCTTCTCTTATTCTCGAAGAAAAAGTTCGGGCAAAGATGGGGGAGGGCCAGGAAATGATCATCATCATGGCGGAAAGCCGGACGGCAGAAGAAGCCCTGGAAGTTCAAGGGAAGGTAAAAGAAATCTTTGATGAGGCTCTGGCCTTGGGCTTGCCTTTAGTCCGCTATGATAACCCGGGGGTCTTTATTCCTCCTCCTTCCCGGCAAGAACGAAACCTGCAATGGATTCAGGCCCGGGAGAGAGAATCCTTTAATCCCCTGCGGCTTGAAAGAAAATTCAAAGAGGTCCTCCAAAGAGAGGGGTTGCGGGTTGAGCCTTTTGAGCCCGGGCTGAAGATTCTGCGAACGATGCTGGCCAACCGGGAAACGATCACCTGGGAAGGTTTCCAGAAGGCCCCCTTAAAGGAGTTTGGCGAAAAGTTTTTTAAGAAAGAAGGGGCTCTTTTTCTTTCCGCCTCTTACCTCCAGGTCAAACCGGATTTCTTATCCGACCCGCAAGCGGCCAATTTTCTGCAAGATCTGAAACGATCCGGGCCGAACGTTCGAGTTACCGGGTCAAGGCTGGTCCAAAGGGAGCTGGAGACCTTGATGGTCCGCGAAGCCTGGAAGGTGCTCTTGATCGCCCTCGCCGGGGTCTTGGCTCTGATCTATCTTGACTTTCGCTGCTGGAGGCTTACCCTTTTAAGCCTTCTGCCCGTCATCCTGGCATCGCTCTGGACCCTGGGGCTGATGGGTATTTTGGGGATGGATTTAAATTTCATGAATCTCGTAGTTTTTACCATGGTTCTGGGGATCGGGGTGGATTACGGCGTGCATATTTTACATCGGGGAACCGAAAGGGGAGCGACCCATCTCGAAGCCGGGCTGGCCCAGGTGGGCAAGGGTGTGGTATTGGCAGCCCTGACCACGGGTGTAGGATTTGGTTCCCTCGCCCTCTCGGGATATCCCGGCCTCCGATCGATGGGCGCCGTGGCCCTGATGGGCGTGGGCTTCTGCGCCTTTATTGCCATGACGCTGTTGCCGGTTGCTTTGCAAAAGTTCTTGCCAAAAAGAAGATCTTCTTGAATAATTGGAAACAGGGTGGGAGATCCCCCTTTGGGCCCTCCCGCAAGCGATATGATCTCACCAAAGAAATCGGAGACCGATTACCGCAAGCATCTTGACCGATTAAAAAAAGATTCGGGAGGGTTTTATATTTTTGCAGAGCCTCTTTGCGAAACGGGGACCCATCCGGAAAATTTTGTGGACTACGAATGTGCCTTCGCCGCTTTCCATATCCACCAGACTCGCCCTGCGAATATCCTGGACGTGGGATCCTACCGCCATTTTATTCTCGGTCTGCTGGCCCATTTTCCCGTCACCACCATCGACGTCCGCGGGAGAAAACCCCTTGCCGCCAATGAAACCGTCTTGACCTGTGATGCTAAAAAAATTAATTTGCCTGATTCTTCCTTTGATTTTATCCTGTCTCTGTGCGCTTTGGAACACTTCGGCCTCGGAAGGTACGGTGATGAATTTGACCGGCAGGCCGATCAAAAAGCTTTGGCGGAAATGATCCGGGTATTAAAGCCGGGAGGACGCCTTCTCTTCACCACATCCATCCACAACGCCGAGCCGGCTATTGCCTTTAACGCTCACCGAATCTATAATCACGATATGATTCGAGGTCTCTGCACTCGGTTAAAATGTTTGGAGGAGAAATTCTACAGCCACCAGATAAAAAATTATTGCCCGCGGGACAAGATCACCACCGACCGCAAGGGGTGGGATGTGTATTGCGGTTGCTGGG
>CAZIDC010000228.1:0-5318 GCA_964537885.1 uncultured Syntrophaceae bacterium
ATTGATCTATGGCCCTTTTTCTGTTAGGGTAAAAGAAAAATGCGGATGACCATGATACGCCCCATTCTCCCCATTGCCATTATTGCCGACGACCTTACGGGTTCACTGGATACAGGTTTGCAGTTTCATAAAAAGGGGTTGGCCACCTTTGTTCCCCTCCAAATAAAGGCTTTCTATTCCCAGGCTCAGGCTTTGGTGCTGAACACGGATAGCCGAAACCTTCCCGGAGACATCGCTTATAGAAGGGTTTACAAAACCTGCCGGAGTTTAAAGGTCAGGATTCTCTATAAAAAGATCGATTCGACCATGCGCGGGAATGTCGGGCAGGAGGTGCTGGCGATTCTTGACGGACAAAAAATCCCCAAAGCGATTGTGGTTCCGACCATTCCGGTCCTCGGGCGCACGGTGGAGCGAGGGATCCTTAAAATCCATGGGATTCCTTTACGCCGCACCCCTTATGCCAAGGACCCTTTTCACCCTCTCTTCACCTCGTACATCCCTGATTTGCTGCGGAAAGAAACAGGGATTCCGGTGGGGCATATCTCTCTCGGGGAAGTGAGGAAGGGCCCGGGTTTTCTTGCCGAGAAGATAGAAAAAAATCCAGCGCGCATCCTTGCTGTAGATGCGGTAACCCAGGTGGATTTAAGAACCATTGCCGCCGCCTGGAAGCGTCTTTCCGGCCGGGTTCTGGCGTGCGGTTCGGTTGGGCTGGCCGATGAACTAAGTTTTTCTTTTTCGGCTCCAAAAAAGAAAACATTGCGCCGAAGTTTTCACGGCCCTCTTTTGATCATCTCGGCCAGCCGGAACCCCGGGACGGCGGAGCAGATCGAAGAAGCAAGGAAGCACCACCCTCTTCCCCTGTTTGAGCCAAACCTTAGCCGGTTGACCCATCCGCGGTGGCAGGAACCCGAGGGGAGCAATATTGCCAACACCCTCCTTGGAGCGTTGGCGAAAGGGCCTGGAGCTATTCTCACAACCACCTTCCAGGAACACCTCCCCGGGAGGGAGCGGATGATCCCCAGAGCTCTGGGGAAGGTTGTCGTCCGCCTTCTTGGCCAGACCCGGCTTGGGGGGTTGATCCTTACGGGGGGCGACCTGGCCATGGGGATCTGCGCGCAACTTGGCGCATCCGCCCTCCGCGTCGAGGAAGAAGTCCTGCCGGGAATTCCCTGCAGCATTCTGATTGACGGCCCATTCAAAGGACTCCGTCTGGTTACCAAGGCCGGGGGGTTCGGGGCCAAAGATGCCCTGAGGAGGATCATTCTTTATTTGCGAGGGAAACATGCGCGGTAAAAAGAATAAAATCCCGATTGCCATCACCATGGGCGATGCCGCTGGGATCGGGCCTGAAATAATCGTCAAGGCCCTGGAGCGAAAAGAATTGCACCGTCAGGCCCGGCTTGTGGTTATCGGAGACGCCAAGGCAATGGTGCAGGCGGTGTCCATCGCCCGTAGCCGGTTAAAAATTCAGGCGATTTCCAGTACCGACCAGGCCGGGGACGACCCGGGAATCATTTATGTAATGGACCTGAAAAACATTAATTTGAAAAAGCTGAAACATGGCCGCATAGACCCGATGCCAGGGAAAGCCGCGGTGGAGTATATTCAAAAAGCGGTGGCTCTGGCCATGGAAGGCCGGGTGGGAGCCATCGTTACGGCCCCGATTCACAAGGAGGCGATTAATAAGGCCGGGTTCCACTATGCCGGCCACACCGAGCTTCTGGCCCACCTCACTTCGACCAAAGAATACGCCATGCTTTTAGCCCATGGCCCCTTCCGGGTCTCTCATGTGACCACCCATACTTCCATGAGAAAAGCTTGCGACCGCATAAAAAAAGAACGGATCTTGACGGTCATCCGCCTGACTTATGAATTTTTGCAAAAATTGGGGGTCGAGAATCCCCGGATCGGGGTTGCCGGCCTGAACCCCCATTCCGGCGAAGATGGACTCTTTGGGGATGAAGAGATTAAAGAGATTACCCCGGCCGTCGAGGAGGCAAGGGAAAAAGGCTGGAAGGTAGAAGGCCCGGTGCCCCCCGATACAGTTTTTACCAAGATGAGGGGCAAACAGTACGATGCCGTGGTAGCGATGTACCATGACCAGGGGCACATCGCCGTAAAGCTCGTCGGCTTCTCCATGAAACCCGGCGGCAAGGAATGGGACAAGATGAGCGGGGTGAATGTGACGATGGGGTTACCCATCATCCGGACCTCTGTGGATCATGGAGTGGCTTTTGGCAAAGCGGGCGAAGGGCGGGCTAATCCTCAGTCCATTGTCGATGCCATCAAGCTGGCCATCAAATTGGCCCTGAAATAATGCTTGTCAGGGTTTTCAAAACATGCTTAAATAAACCGCTTTGGCCGCGAAATCGGTTGGCGCGTATTTTTAACCGGTTGCCTCATTCCAGTCAATCAGCTGAAACCATTTCCTAAAGGGCGATGGATTTTTGTCCAGAGAAGCAATCTTTTCATAAAGTCGGGACTTACTATTGGAGGTTCTCTCCAATAGACAAAAAATGGAGGTGAAAGGCGATGGAAGAAAAAAAGATTTGGGAAGGGGAAAAGGAAGGGCTCA
The DNA here is from genome assembly GCA_964537885.1 of uncultured Syntrophaceae bacterium. Lineage (GTDB taxonomy): Bacteria > Desulfobacterota > SM23-61 > SM23-61 > SM23-61 > CAZIDC01. The sequence goes on from CAZIDC010000228.1 coordinate 2,576, forward strand.
GCCGCAGAGATTTCCTAAAAACCGGCCTCGCTGGAGCAGCGGCTGTAAGCCTTGCCGGCACGCCTCTCGATGCCCTGGCTCAGAAGCCTAAAGCAGCGGCACTTGAGCTGAAACCGGAAAAGGGAGCGGTCCTGCGGGTGCTGCGCTGGTCCGTCTTCGTGAAGAGCGACCAGGAGCTCTGGGATAAGAACACGAAGAAGTGGGAGGAACTTACCGGGAACAAGGTCATTACCGAATATATTTCCTGGGAGGATGTTCGCACCAAGGCAGCCATGACTGCTTCAGTAGGCGCCGGACACGACATCGTCTTGGGATGGCATGACGACCCCCATCTTTACCCGGACAAGCTCGTGGACGTTACCGACCTGGCCACTTACCTGGGAAACAAATATGGTGGATGGGAGCCGGTTTGCCCGATCTACGGCATGAATCCCAGGACGAAGCGCTGGATTGCCCTTCCCGTCGGAGCGCCAACTTTATGCGCGAATTACCGGGTAAGCTGGATGAAGGAAGCAGGGTTTGAGAAATTCCCGGACAAGATTCCCGAATTCCTCAAGCTCTGCAAAGCCCTGAAAGCCAAAGGCCATCCCACTGGTTTTGCCCTGGGCCATGCGGTGGGGGACGGCAATAATAACTGGCACTGGTGGCTCTGGTCGTTTGGCGCCAAAGTGGTGGAGAAGGACGGGGTGACCCTCTGCCTGAACAAGCAAGAGACCTGGACTGCTCTCGAGGCCGCCAAAGAATTCCACGACACCATGATTCCCGGCGTGGGCTCCTGGCTCGACCCCCACAATAACAAGGCCTTCTTGGCGGGCGAAATTTCCCTCACCGGAAACGGGATCAGCATTTATTACGCCGCCAAGGAAAAATTCCCGGAGATCGCCGCCGACACGGACCATGCCAATATGCCGATCGGCCCGGTCGGAAGGCCCACGGAGCTTCACCTCTTCAACCAGGCCTTTATATTCAAGCACTGCAAGTTCACCCAGGCAGCCAAGCATTACCTCCTTTACATGTTCGAAGCGCCGCAATACGGTCCCTGGATCGAAGCCATGAGGGGGTACGTCACGCCCAGCCTGAAGGAGTACAAAAAATTGCCCGTATGGACGGTCGATCCCAAGCATACCCCCTTCCGGGATTCCCTCTCCCGCATGCTCTGGAACGGGTATGAAGGCCCGGAAGGACCGGCGTCGGCAGCCACCATGGCTGAATATGTGGTGGTCGATATGTTCGCCGACGCGTGCGTGGGTGGAAAATCACCCAAGGCGGCCGCGGCCGCGGCCCAGGACCGGGCTGCCAGATTTTATAAATCGCGCGCTCCTAAGCCCCGGCCAAAATGAAAGAAGAGACCAAGCCCAAAGAAAAGAAGTAAGAGATCTTGAGAAACGCGGGGAATATTGCCATCCATTCTGAAAAGGGGCTGGGCCGGCGCTTGCGCTGGTCCAGCCTTCTGGAGGACAAAACTGTAATGGGGGTGGCCTTTGTCCTCCCCGCTCTCATCCTTCTTTTCCTATTCCTAGCCTACCCCCTGATCCTGGGAATCTGGCTGGGGTTCACCAACACTCTGGTTGGAGGGAAAGGGGAATTCATTGGACTGGCCAATTATATCAGTCTCATCAACGATGCCCTTTTCTGGAAGGTTACTTATTACACTTTCCTCTATACCATCGCCGCCGTTTTTTTCAAGCTCATTCTCGGCTTCGCCCTCGCTATTGTTCTCAACCGTGATTTCCGGGCCAAGGGGTTTGTCCGGGCTATTGTCCTCCTGCCCTGGATCATCCCTACGGTCCTCTCCGCTATCTGCTTCTGGTGGCTTTTTGACACAACTTTCAGCGGCATTACCTGGATGCTGATAAAAGCCGGGCTCATTAGTCATAGAATCGACTATCTTGGCGACCCGACCAACGCGCAGATCTCTTTGATCGTAGCCAATGTCTGGCGGGGGATCCCCTTCTTCACCATCGGTCTTTTGGCTGGCTTGCAAACCATCAACCCAACGCTCTATGAAGCGGCCTCTATTGACGGAGCAGGGGGATGGCATCGCTTCCGACATATAACCTTCCCTTTGATCACTCCTCTTCTGGCCGTAGTGGCCACCTTCTCCACGATCTGGACTTTCGCTGATTTCCAGCTGGTCTGGGTGATCACCAAAGGGGGACCGGCCAACGCCACCCATCTTTATGGGACGCTTTCCTTTCAGCGAGCCATTCCCGGCGGCCAGTTCGGCGAGGGAGCAGCCATCTCCGCTTTTATTCTGCCGGTCCTGGTGGTCAGCGTGTTGATTTGCTATAAATACATGCGCAGAGAGGAATAAGGTCTTGCGGGAAAAATTTATCGAAAAGCTGATAAAATTCTACCTCCCCCTTTGCATCTTTCTTTTTGTCCTTCTTTTCCCCTTTTACTGGATGTTCATTACGGCGTTCAAGTCGGATATGGAACTCTACAACCTTAAACTCAATCCTTTTTTTATTCACCAGCCCACCTTGAGGAACGTCATCATGCTGTTCACCGAGACCCTCTTCAACCGGTGGATGTTAAATACTTTCTTTGTATCCATCCTGGCCACTCTCCTCTCTCTGGGAGCCAGCTTGTTAGCGGCGTACGCGATCCAGCGGCTGCGTTTTAGATCCTCGGGAACGATAGGGATCTCAATCTTCTTCAGTTACTTAGTTCCTCCGACGATTCTCTTTATTCCTTTGGCCACGATCATCTTCGAGTTGAAAATCTGGGACAGCCTGTGGTC
>CAZIDC010000229.1:0-5317 GCA_964537885.1 uncultured Syntrophaceae bacterium
GGCGGAGAGAGGGCGGGGGTGAGGGGGAAGGATAAAAAAGGAGGACCTGCAAGAATGGCCACAACCATCATCAAGGACTTCTGCAAGGGCTGCGGGTTTTGCATCGCCAATTGCCCCAAGAAAGTCTATGACCTCTCCGAGGAGATGAATAAAAAAGGGTACCGTCTGCCGAACCCGGCCCGCATCGAGGACTGCATCGAATGCGGCCTCTGCGACCTTTACTGCCCTGATTTCGCCATATTCCTGGAAAAAACGAAAAAGAAACCCCATACCCAAAGAAAGGAGGGCCGCTGATGTCTTCTGGTGTGAAACCGGGGAAATATTTCGTTCAGGGCGACGAAGCGATTGCCGAAGGTGCCATCGCGGCCGGCTGCCGTTTCTTCGCCGGATATCCTATTACCCCTTCATCCGAAACCTCTGAGACCATGGCCCGTCGCTTACCGGAAGTCGGTGGAGTTTGCCTGCAAATGGAAGATGAACTGGCCTCGATCCATTCCGTTGGGGGCGCTTCGGTCGGCGGGTTGAAAGCCATGACCATCTCCTCCGGCCCGGGGATCAGCCTGAAATTAGAGGGGCTGGGCTGGGGGATCAAGAACGAAATTCCTTACGTGGTCGCGGACGTCCAGCGCGCCGGCCCGAGCAACGGGGTAGCCACCCGCGTGGGCCAGGGGGATTTCTACACTGTCCGCTACGGGTCGGCTGGAGGGAACGCCTCCCTGATCGCCCTATCTCCCAAATCCACCCAGGAAGCCTTTGACCTGACCATTGAATGCTTCAACTTTTCCGAAATTTTCCGCTGCCCGGTCTTCCTGCTCACCGACGAGACCGTGGGGCACACCCGGGAGCTTTTAGTCATTCCTGAAGAGTCTGAACTGAAGGTTGTGCAGCGGATAAAGCCGACTGTCCCGCCGGAAAAGTTTCTCATGTACCCTCTGGATACGCCCGGAGTCATCAATTATCCTTTCCCCAACATCGGTGAGGGGTATGGCATCTGCGTCTCGCCCTACACCCATAATTCCAGGGGATATGCCAGCACGGCCCAGGATATTCAGGAAAAGATGGCCAAGCGTCTGGTCTTCAAGGTCACCGAGAACCTGGACAAGCTGGTCCGGGTGGAAAGACAAAAAATGGAGGATGCTGAGTTTGCCGTCGTGGCCTACGGAGGAAATGCCCGTCCGGCCATCGCCGCCGTGGATATGGCGCGGGAAAAAGGAATGAAGGTAGGTTTCTTCCGGCCGATCATCGTCTGGCCCTTCCCCGACGGGGAAGTCCTTAAGGTTGCTGAAAAGGTTAAAAATATTCTGGTCTGCGAGCTGAACATTGACGGGCAGCTCTCCCGCGAAGTGGCCCGGGCCGCCAAAGGAAAAGCGGAAATTTTTCATCTGGGTTCGGGAGGCGTGGAGCCCCATCTTCCAGCCCAGATTTTCAACGAGATAAGGAGGCTGTATCCATGAGCACCGTAGGCGAAACCCTCAACCTCTTGCATCCCCTGGTGGCGAAATACCTACGCCGAGAACGAATGCCCCACATGGCCTGCCCGGGTTGCGGCATCGGCCAGGTGGTCCACGCCACGCTCATTGCCGTGGATGAATTGGGTTTGACCCCAAAGGATACGGTTTGGGTTCAGGGGGTAGGATGCAACAGCCGCATTACGTATTCTACCTGGGTGGGAGATAATGTGGACGCTCACCACGGGCGGATGTTTGCCGTTGCCACGGGCCTGAAAATGGCCCGCCCGGATATGAACTTCATCTGCTTCACCGGCGACGGGGATTGCGGCGCCATCGGCGGGAACCATTTCATTCATGCCTGCCGTCGCAATCTGGATGTAACGGCCATTCTCTTCAACAACGGCATTTACGGCATGACCGGCGGGCAGGTGGCGCCCACTTCCCCGCTGGGCGCCGTAACTACTACCACTCCTTACGGCAACATCGAAGATCCTTTCGATATGTGCAAGATGGCGGTGGCTGCCGGGGCCAGCTACGTTGCCCGCTGGCGATCCACGGACTTCAAGCAGCTTTCCAATTCCATTAAAAAAGGGGTTCAGACCAAGGGCCTGGCCTTCATCGAAGTCCTGGTCCAGTGCCCGACCAATTTTGGCCGTTACGTCTTGAAGTCCAGCAGCCCGCAAGAGGTGATCAAATGGATCAAGGCGCATAGCGTTTCCATAAAGGATGCCGAGAAGCTTTCCCCAGAAGAATTAAAGGGGAAGAGTCTGATCGGGGAATTCGTCCACCATACCGACCGGCAGGGCATCGTTGAACGGTACCGGGAATTTTTAAAAGAACATCAAAAGGAGTAGCTCTTATGGCGCGCCATGAAATTCGTTTTGCTGGATTCGGAGGCCAGGGGTTGTTGCTGGCCGGCATTCTTCTCGGCAAGACCGCAGCCCTTTACGCTGGAAAACAGGCTGCTCAAACCCAGTCTTACGGAACGGAAGCCCGGGGCGGGGCCAGCCAGTGCAACGTGGTCGTCGACGACCGGGAGATCACTTATGTAGGTGTTGTAAACCCCGATGTCTTCGTAGTCATGTCCCAGGAAGCTTACGATAAGCTCATCGGCGAGATGCAAGATGGAGGGCTTGTGTTTTACGATTCAGATCTGGTAAAGGTAAAGGAGAATTCGAAACTTCGCCAGATTCCCGTCCCTTCCACAAAAAAGGCCAAAGAATTGGGAAGACAGATGGTGGCCAATGTGGTCATTCTGGGGGCCATGGTCGAAGGAACGAAAATGTTGGATGCCGAATTGGTAAAATCCTGTTTGCGGGAAAGCGTCCCCCAGGGTACCGAAGAGTTGAATCTCAAAGCCTTTGAACTGGGCCGGTCTTTGTACAAGGGATGATTCAATCTTTTTTCACCGCAGAGGACACAGTGCGGCATAGCCGCAACCAAAATCCATTCACCGCAGAGACCGCAGAGATCGCAAAGATATAAAGATCTTAAAAAAACAATTAGGACATAGATAACAACTGATAAACATAGATAAAATTAAAATATGCTTAACAAAATTTTCAGAGTTTGAACGTTAGTAGTACAGAGAAATATTAAATTTTCTCTGTGTCCTCTGCGAGATATATATTTTCGGTTGCGGCACTGTCGCGCTGTGATCTCTGTGACTGAGGAGAATTTATGGATACTTTTTTAGGATATCCCCGTTCTCGTGGCCGGGTGGGCACAAGGAATTATTTGGCGATCATTCCCACGGTTTTTTGCGCCAATGAAGTCGCCGGGCTCATCTCCAAAAAATTCAAAAACGCCAGGCCGATGCTTCACCACCAGGGTTGCGCCCAGCTCAAACCGGACGCGGACCGCGTAACCCAAACCCTGATCGGACTGGGGACCAATCCCAACGTCGGAGCGGCTTTGCTCATCGGTCTGGGTTGCGAAAGTGTTTCCATCCAGGAAGTCTACCGGGGGATCAAAGCGCGTGGCCAAAAAGTGGAGAAGATCATAATTCAAAGTCTCGGAGGGATGAAGAAGGCCGTTCAACGCGGAACCGAATTGGCCGCCAAGCTGGACGGGGAACTTGCCAAGGTTAAACGGAAACCGTTTCCAATCAGTCGGCTGGTCATGGGTATTAAGTGCGGCTCCTCGGATGCTTCCTCGGGGCTGGTCAGCAATCCCGCAGTGGGAACGGCCAGTGATACCCTTCTGACCCGGGGGGGTTCGGTCATCTTCGGAGAAACCACCGAATTTTTTGGGGCCGAGCATCTTTTAGCCCGGCGGGCCGTATGCGGGGAAGTGGCCGAAAGAATATTTGAGATCGTGGAGCGCATGGAAGACCGGATCAAAGCCGTGGGAGTGGATATGCGGGGAGCTCAGCCCACCCCCGGAAATATGCGGGGGGGCATTACCACCATCGAGGAAAAATCTCTCGGCGCGATTTGTAAATCCGGTTCCATGCCTATTTCCGGCATCCTGGAATATGGAGAGGTTATTCCCGAAAGAGGCCTCTTTATTCTCGATTCCCCGGGAAAGGAGGCCGAGATCATGACCGGCCTGGCCGCAGCCGGGGCCAACATCATTGTTTTTTCCACAGGAGGGGGCGCCCCTCAGGGCCATCCAATCGTTCCGGTAATTAAAGTGGCCGGAAATCCGGCCAAATGCGCCATCATGAAAGATCACATCGACATCGATGCCGGAGGAGTTCTTCTGGGTCATCTGACCGTCGATCAAGTTGCTGAAAAAATCTACGCCGAACTCATCCGCGTGGGCAGCGGCCAGAAGGTGAAGGCGGAAAAATTGGGCTACGATCAAACGGTAGAGATCTACACCACCGGACCAACGATATAAATGCGGAATGCGGACCGGAAATCCCTCCCGGCCTCCCTTTGCCAAAGGGAGGAGAGCTTTCGGGGAATTCGATGGAAGATGCCACTTTTCCCCCCTTTGAAAAAGGGGGACGAAGGGGGATTTTACGGCTTGGCCAATGGCTAAAGTGTTACCTTTTTTTAAATTCCGCATTCCGCCTTCCCTATTCCGCATTCTTAAGGGGGTTCCATGATTCTTTCACATCTTGAAGGGTCCATTGTAACGATAACGATTGATCGCCCGCAACTTTTGAATACCCTCACCCATGAATTAATTCTAAACTTGACTGAAGCGATCGTCATATGGAGTGCTGAAACAAAAGTCCGGGTCATTATCATCACCGGCAGTGGGGACCGGGCCTTTGTAGGCGGAGTGGACGTGCGGGCGATGAAGGATTTGGACCCGGACGGCGCGGAGCAATTTATAACGGACCTGCACCGTTGCTTCCTGGCCATCCGCCAATCGGAAAAAATCGTCATCGCCTCCATAAACGGTTTTGCTCTCGGGGGAGGCCTGGAGCTTGTAGCCTCCTGCGACCTGCGCATCGCCTCGAACCAAGCACGTTTTGGTATGCCCGAAGTGAGGGTGGGCATTCCCTCGGTTATTGAAGCGGCCTGCCTTCCCCGGCTGATCGGCCTTGGACGGGCCGCCGAGCTTGTTTATACCGGGGAAATGATCGACGCCCTTGAAGCTGAACGCATCGGTTTGATCAACAAAGTGGTCCCCCATGAAAAATTACCTGAAGCCACACGTCAATTGGCCCAGAAAATTCTTCTAAACGGTCCGGCGGCCATGGCTTTACAGAAAAAACTGATCGCCCAGTGGATGGACCTGAACCTCACCGATTCCATAGAGGCCGGAATCCGGGCCTTTAGGGCTTCATTTCAAACGGATGAACCGGGAGAAGGAATGAAAGCCTTTTTGGAAAAAAGGCGGCCGTCTTATGCAGTCAAGTTAAACCCCCTCACCCTTCCCCTCTCCCCCGCAAACGGGGGAGAGGGCGG
>CAZIDC010000230.1:0-5285 GCA_964537885.1 uncultured Syntrophaceae bacterium
AATATTTAAAAATTTTTTCTGCTGCCGAAACGACTTCATCCGCAGCTATCTGTTCCATACATATGGGGCGATTACAATTGCTTTCTAAGCACGGGTTGCAAGTTGTTGGTTTCCCAATCACTTGTGATTGAGAATTGTTATATGGACCACAAACTCTTGGATCCGTGGGCGAGAAAAGGGCAATCGTTGGTGTTTTAAGTGCAAAAGCAATATGCATGGGGCCTGTATCATTAGTGATAAAGAGGTTCAATTTTTTTATCAGGGCTGCAGTTCCTCGGAGAGACAACTTTCCGGCAGCAGAGACAGAATCTTTGACCTGTTTGGAAATTTTTTCCGCAAGGTCTCTTTCCTGATTATTACCAGTTATGATTAATTGGCATCCATATTTTTCTCTTAGGGTATTTCCGACCTGGATGAAGTTTTCCGCCGGCCAACATTTATAGGGTTTTTGAGCCCCAGGATGAAACCCAATTATTGGAGAATGAATATTTATCTTGAGTTCTTTTAAAAATCTTTCGGCCATATTCTTATCATGCTCGGTAAGGTAAATAGAAATATTTCGTTGAAAGGTTTGAGCACCAACTTCTTGAACGAGTTTTAATCTTTTTTCTATTGCATGTATGTTATGAGAATCAGGTATAGCCTTGGTGAGTATAAAATCCAGTCCCTTATTTCTCCCTTTTGTCCCAATGATCTCGATTGGACCGGCAAAATAGCTCAGGGGCCATAAAACCCGGTCAGAAGAATGAAAGATAAAGACGGTTGCAATTTTTCTTTTTCTTAGCTTGCCGAAGAGGAAAGGCAGCGACCATACCCCCTTGAAACCTCGTCGGAAAATAAAAAATTCATCAATATTGGGATTATTTTTAAGAGTTTCAAATCCTAAAGGGCTTACCAGCACCCCCAAGTAGCTTTGGGGAAACGTATCCTTAAGGGCCTGAATGGCCGGGGTTCCCCAAAGGGTATCTCCGATCCCCGTTGCGCTTACCACGAGAAACCTGGAGGGAGGTCCACCCCGGGAGGATTTCTTGACGAGATGGAAACGTTCGGATAATTGGAAGGCGCGTTTGATAGCCCAATTTTTAAATTCTTTAATAATATTTTTCACTAACTTTTCGTTTCCGTAAGAAGTCGGCGGTAAAGATTTTCGGTCCGCTCCAGCATCTTTTCTAAGGAATAGGAGTGATGTACCAGTATTCTTCCTTCAGCACCGAATTTTTTCCGCAGCAGCGGATTTTTATATAGATCAATTACTTTCGCGGCAATGGCTCGGGATTCTTGGGGAGGAATCAAAAAACCTGTCTGCCCATCGACAATCACTTCCTTGATGGCCCCGACATCGGAGGCGACAACCGGTTTCTCCATGGCCAAAGCTTGGAGAATCGCTTGCGGGACTCCTTCATTGGCCGTTGAAGGATGAACGATGACATCCAGCGAAGCCAGGACTTCGGGAATGTCTTCTCTTTGTCCAAGCATGAAAACTTTATCTTCGAGGGCGCGGCTTTGAATAAGGGATTTTACTCTAGGCATCTGGGGACCATCGCCAATAATATAAAAGAGAGCATCCGGAATGGCCCGGAGGATATGAGGAATGGCTTCGATAAAAAAAGGATGGCCCTTCCAGCTTCTCAGGACTCCAACCATCCCTGCGGAAAAACCATTTCGTTTTAAAACAGACCTTACCCGCTCAGGGCTAAATCGCCCCTCATCTACCCCGGTTGGGATCGAGAAAATTTTCGCCGCCTCAAAGCCGAGGTCGTTAATCATTCTCTGGCGGATTTCTTCACCGGTCGTGATGATGGCGGAAGGCAGGGTGTTATAAATAAGCCGGCTGAAGGATGATTTGCTGATGGGTGTGGATAGGTGGCGCGTCCTGATTATTTTTGGTTTTCCGTTAGAAAATTTCGCGGCGATGGTTGAAACCCAGCTATCCGATGAACTGTGGGTATTCACGATATCGATTTTTTCTTTATTGATCATCGAGGACATTTTTAATAAAGCCAGGGGATTATTTTTTTGAAAGCGAAAAGGAAAAACCTCAATTCCTTGCTCGCGGGCTCTTGGATAAATGTTGCTATTTTCGGGGGCAGCGATTTTTACCCGGTAGCCCTTTCTCAACATTCCCAAGGCTTCCAGGATAATCCGCATCTCCTGCCCCCCCCACCCTTTCGACGACTCGGTATGCAATATGGTAATCATTTTCCCAATTTGCTTTTATCTCCTAAATAAAGAGATTGATTTTGCAAGGCGGAGACTTCCTCATAAATCTGGATCATTTCCCTAACATTGGATTCCAGATCCATCACAGGCATGGGGCGCCTTACCTTTCTTTCACTTTCCCACCCACTCCAATTTTCCAGAGCTTTTTTTAGGATGTCAACCATTTCTGAAATCTCAGTGGGGTCTTCAACAATGTATCCATTTTCCTCCGGAGAAATAAGTTCGGCCACGCCGTTCATGCGGGTGGTGATCACGGGCAACCCCGAAGCCAAAGCTTCCGCGCAGGCATTGCTAAAAGGCTCATACACGGATGGTAAAACAAAAATATCGGCGGCCGCATAGATTTTTTTAACATCCGTTCGCGGGCCTAAGAAAAGGACTTGTTCAGCGACTTTTAGCTTCCTGGCCATCTTTGCATACGGGGCCGGGTCATCCCGGCCAATCACCAAGAGCTTTACATCACCCCGCTCCAAGAAGGGAAGGCTCTTTAGAATAAACGGCAAACCTTTCCGCCTAAACCCGGAACCAATAAAAAGCAAAACCGCATCGCGTTCCCTAACCCCCAATTCTTCTCGCATTGGTTGCCGGTATCTTGCCCGATTTTCAGGGTTAAAACGATGCAAATCCACCCCGTTGTAAATGACCCTTATTTTCGAAGCGTCTACCCCGTAATGGCGGATGATTTCTTCTTTTCCCCTCTGGGAATTGGCGATGATGAGCCGCAAACGCGGGGATCGGAAAAGACATTTTTCCAGGAAAAGAAGCGTTCGATGCAAAGGATTTAGGGGATGAAAAAGTCTTTTGACCCAGGGATCAATTTTTTTTCTCTGGACAAGCCATTCCCGATGGCATCCATCTCCAGCGCGGTAGATATCTTGATGGAGTGTGCGTTCAAAGCTGTGGATGACATCAAATTGTTCCCGTCGCAGTTGTCTAAAAGAAAAAAAAGCAAAACTCAGGGCCTCAAGAAAGGAGGCCATTTTGACCGCAGGAACCGGGTGCAAAAGGATGTTATTTTTTAGGGTGCAATTCGTTGGCCAATGGTTGGCAAAAATGTGGATTTCATGGCCTTTCTCGGCCAATTTTTGCACCAACCGGAATAGATATTGTTCTCCCCCCCCATAAGGCGTGAAATATTTTCGGACAACTGCAATTTTCATCTTTTTTATCCGGGGAATCATCCTTTTCCCATTTCAAGACGTTGGTCATTGGCCAGAAAACGGAAGGCTTCATGCAAAACTTCTTCATCGGAAATTTCCTCCAGGCAGCGACACTTTTTACTCCCCTGGCATCCATCCTTTCCGCATGGCCGGCACTCCAGATCCTTTTTAATAACCACATGCCCATGCCCCCAGGGACCCCAATTCACTTCCCCCGAAGGCCCGAAGAGGGCGATGACCGGCGTACCCACGGCCGCGGCAATATGCATGGGCGCGGTATCAACTCCAATAAAAAAACGGCACCGTTGGCTCAAAGCGGCCAGTTGCTTCAAATTCATCCTTCCCGCAAGGTTTAACGGGTGGGTTTGGCAATATTCCAGAATACGATCAATTTTTTCCAATTCTTTCTTTGCACCACCTCCCGTCAGGACGACCCGGACCTTGCCGGTCGCCTGCAATTCGTCGATGACTCTCGCCATCCCCTCATCCCTCCAACATTTGAAAAGCCAGCGGGCCGTAGGATGAACATGAACGAGGGGATCTTGAGGCCCAACTCCTTCCTGCTGCAAAAGCTGATCGATGAATTCTTTATCTTCCTGGGAATAAAAGACTTCCACCCGCTTGTCCCGAGGATCCAGGCCGAGGCTTTGGGGAACTTTTAGGATTTGATCGACGATATGGAGGTTCCCCTCGGGCATCGGAAGCATATAAGTAAAAACAAGCCTCTTCCACCATAGGCTGCGATCCTTTTTTGCTAAACCGATTTTCTCGGGAGCCCCGCTAACCAGGCAAATAAAGGCACCCCGGTCTCCTTCCGTGAGGTTGATGGCTAAGTCGAATTTCCGTTTCCGCACATTCCAGAGGAAACTCATTTCCTTCTTCAATCGTTGCCAAAACGGCAATTTTTTCCACTCGGGGTTGAAAACCAAAACCTTATCCAATAGTGGGTTTTCGGTGAGCATCTCTTCCGTGCCGGCGTTCACTAAGGCCGCTATAAAGGCCCGGGGAAATGCTTCCCGGAAAGCACGGATAGTCGGGACGGTGAGGAGAACATCCCCGATGTTGCGCAAACGGATCAGTAAAATCCTTTCCACCTTTTTCGTTTTCAGGTCAAAAGACTTCATTGTCTTGGATTTCTTTAAGCTTGCTGTATTTGGAAAAGGTATAAAACGAGTAAAGAACCGCAAGGAGGAAGCCCCGGTATCCTTCAAGAAAACCCGCTCGGAGGAGGTACATTTGCAGGAAAGTGAAGGGGGGACGGAAGAAACCATCATAAAACCGGTACGCCCGTCCTTTTTTGTGCATTTCCTTGGCTGCCAGGGTGGAGTAGCGGTCCATTCTCTGCAAAAAGTCGGACAGGGTGTGGTAAGTTTTATGCTCCAATGGGTTTTTCAGGTAACCCACCTTCCCCTGCACTTCCACCCTCTCGTGCACTGTTCGCTCTTGAAAGCGCCCCCGGTTTTTTCGGAAAAGTCTAAGATTGAAATCGGGATACCAGCCGCAGCGCCGGATCCAGTGGCCGAGGAAAAAATTTTTACGGGCGATGGAATAGCCATCCTGGGAAGGGCCATCTTCCATGATTTTGGCAATTTCCCGGTGTAAGGCTGGGGTAACCCGTTCATCGGCGTCGAGGCTCAAAACCCATTCATTGCGGGTTTTCTCGATAGCGCTGTTCTTTTGCCGGGCAAATCCTTTCCATTCTTCGAGGTAAAAGCGGGCCTTAAAATTCTGGCAAATCTCCCGGGTTTTATCGGCACTGCCATTGTCTACGACCACAACCTCATCAGCCCAGGCCACGCTTTCCAGGCAATCGCGAATGTTTCGCTCTTCGTCTTTCGTGATGATGGCTACGCTTATCTTTTCCATTCTATCAAAAAATTTCACCGCAGAGGTCGCAGAGAACGC
>CAZIDC010000231.1:0-5244 GCA_964537885.1 uncultured Syntrophaceae bacterium
ACCGGGTGACGGATGTGAGCCGGTTTCATCTTGGCCTGAGCCCCTGCGGGTGTTACGACATGGCCGGAAATGTCTGGGAGATGTGCGAGGGTGTATGGATCGAGGGACACCTGCCCATGCGCGGGGGGTGCTTTCTCGGCGGCGCTACTTTCGTGCGCACCTCGGTCCGCTGGTCGGCCGAGGATCAGGTGAATGGAGCCCACTGGCTCGGGTTCCGCTGTGTGAAAAATATCTCCAGGAGGTAAAGATTGGAGCCCAAACAAGTCCTCGACTTTTTCCGCCGGCGAAGAAGCATCCGGCGTTTTCAGAAAAAGACGATCCCGGAAGAAATCTTCGAACTGCTGATGCAAGCGGCCATGGCCGCGCCCAGCGGGAATAATGTCCAGCCCTGGGAATGGGTCATCGTCCGGGATCCCAAGATCAAAGAAGACCTCTCCCGGGTCCATTCCTGGGTATATATGGCTGCGGAAGCCCCGGCGGCCATTGTTGTCCTGGCCGATAAGAGTTCTGAATGGTGGGAGCATGACTGCGCCGCAGCCACGGAAAACCTGTTATTGGCGGCGGCCAATCTCGGCCTGGGAGCTGTCTGGTGCGGCATCAATGAATCCCAAGCCGAGGCCGTGTGTAAAATTCTGGGGGCCCCGGCGAAGAAGGGGGTTCTCTGCATTGTTCCCATCGGCTACCCGGCCGAATCTCCGCCTCCTCATACAAAGTATAGGAAGGATAAAGTTCATTGGGACCGCTATTCCAAGTAAATGCCTCTCGCCGGGAAAAGGTAAGTCCGGCGTTACGGGAAGGAAAGACAGGAAGGAACAATAGATGATGTTTAAGGTTTTGATTACTGATGACCTGGGGGCGGCCGGATTAGCCCTGCTGGAGGCCGCCGCCGATATTAAACATGACTTGGTGAAATTGCCCAGCTCGGAAAAATTACTGCAGGTCATACCCGATTACGACGCGGTGATTACCCGCTCCGGCACACCCCTTACGGCCGGAGTATTTGAGGCGGCCAAGTCCTTGAAGGTGGCCGGCCGCGCCGGGGTTGGCGTTGACAATATTGACGTCGAGGCGGCCACCCGGCACGGCGTCCTGGTGATGAACACACCCGAGGCCAACACCCTGGCCGCAACCGAGATGACCATGGCCTTGATGCTGTCCCTGTGCCGCAACCTGCCGCGGGCCAACGCCTCCATCAAGCGGGGGGAATGGACCCGCAGCCGGTTTTTAGGGACGCAATTGAATGGCAAGACCCTGGGGATCATTGGGTTGGGGCGCATCGGGTCGCGGGTCGCCATCCGCTGCCAGGCTTTCGGAATGAAGGTGATCGCTTACGATCCCTACATCACCGAAGAAGTCGCCGAGCGGGTCCATGTCCGTCTGGTTAGCGATTTGGACGGATTGCTGCGACAAGCCGAGATCATAAGCGTTCACACCCCGCTTACCGAGGAAACCCGGGGGATGATCGGGTCGAAGGAAATCGACGTGATGAAAGACGGCGTTCGGCTGATCAACTGCGCCCGGGGAGGGATCCTCGATGAAAAGGCGCTTTTGGAAGGATTGGTGGCCGGGAAGATCGCCGGGGTGGCCGTGGACGTCTACAGCAAAGAACCCCCTAAAAGCGATCTTCTGCAGCAACTTCTGGCCCGCGATGAGGTAGTCTCAACTCCCCATCTCGGCGCCAACACCCTGGAGGCCCAGCGAGACGTTGCCGTGCAGGTGGTCCAGCAGGTAATCGAAGCTTTACGGGGAGAGAACCTCCGCAACGTGGTCAATCTACCCTTTGCGGATGATGTCGATTACCGCTCCCTGGCTCCCTACATGATGCTGGCCGAAAAGATCGGCTCGCTGCAAATGCAAATGACCCGCGGCCGGATCAGCCGGGTGGAAGTGGAATTTCGAGGTGAAGATGTCGAAGCCCATGGCAAACCGCTGACGGTTGCCTTGCTCAAGGGGTTGCTCGCGCCAATCCTGAGCGAGGATGTCAATTACGTTAATGCCCCGGTCCTGGCTGATGAACGGGGGATCCATGTGACCCAGACCCGGCACCCGGCAGCCGAAGATTACTCCAATGTGATCCTTTGCCGGGCCATCTCCTCCAAGGAAACCCGCCTGATCGGCGGGGCTCTTTTTTTGCATCAACAGCCGCGGATCGTACTTTTTGACGACTACCGGCTTGATGCCCTGCCCTCAGGTCCGGCCCTGATCCTCTCCAATCGCGACACCCCGGGGGTAATTGGCAAGGTGGGTACACTCTTGGGAGAAAAGGGGATCAATATCGCCGAATGGCAGATGGGGCGCAACATCCAGGGAGGAATGGCGGTTTCTTTCATCAATATAGACACACCGGCCAGCGATGATGTTTTAAAAGAGTTACGCGCCCTGTCGCCCATATTGGACGTAAGACAGGTTACGCTTTGAAAGGTTCGGGACTCGGAATGGGTCATAGAACCGGAGGAACCAAGATGGAAACTCTGACTTCCCGGGAAAGATTCACCATGGCCCTCGACCATAAAGAACCCGACCGGGTGCCCCTCGACCTGGGTTCGCTGACCTCGACGATTCGCACGGTGGACGCCTATGACCGGTTGAAAAACCATATGGGTCTCGCCCTAAATAAAAAAATCAGGCACTTTGCCGATGGACATATCATTCCGGATGAGGAGATTTTACAGGCCCTGCACGTGGATACCCTGTACCTCCGCATGAATGTCCCCCAGAGTTGGGAGAGAGTCCGCCTGGATGCTCAAACCGTTGTGGATGAATGGGGAGTGCCCTGGTATAAACCACCGGGATCTTTTTACACTTTTCCCGCCACCCACCCCATGAAAACAGCCGCCCTGGAAGAAATCGAAAAGTTTCCCTGGCCCGACCCGGATGAACCCAGCCGGTTTACCGGGCTTGGCGAAAAAGCCCGACAGCTCTTTGATAAAACGAACTACGCCCTCGTCGCCGACGGGATCACCGGCGTCGGCGTCTTCGATATGTCCTGGCACCTCCGCGGCATGGAGAATATTTTCCTGGATATGCTGATCCACCCGGACTTTACCCAAGCTCTTTTCCAGCGGTTGACCGACTTTTACGTCTCCGCCTATAGAAATTATCTGCAGGCTGTCGGGGATTTTATCCAGATGGTGATCTACTATGAAGACCTGAGCGGGCAGGATGGGCCTTTGATCTCCCCGGCCCTTTACCGAAAATTTGTCCAACCCTGCCACCGCCGGATTTTTAACGAAATCAAAAAACATACCGCGGCCAAACTCTGCGTGCACACCTGCGGGTCGGTTTATGCCTTCCTGGATGATTATGTGGAATTAGGGGTGGATGTCCTCAACCCGGTGCAGATCAGCGCCAGGGACATGGACCCGCATCGCTTGAAGGAAAAATACGGGTCGGTCCTTTCTTTCCACGGTGGAATCGACACCCAGAGATTCCTTCCCCGGGCCACCCCCGCCGAGGTCAAAGAAGAGGTACGCCGGATGATCGGCATTCTCGGGCGCGGGGGGGGTTACCTGTTTACCTCCTGCCATAGCATCCAACCCGATGTTTCTCCCGAAAATATTCTGGCGCTCTTTTCCGCCGCCGCAGAATACGGAAGGTACCCATTACCCGCGGTTGGGCCTTGATCCCAGGCCCTTATAACGAAAGGCGCGCTCCGCCGGAAGGAAACTACGATGACCAAAGAAAAATTGTTCAAGATTATGCAAGAATCCGCCGTCCACAAATTCGGCAAAGAGAGGGCGCAGTTGCTTATCCCGGCCCTCCAGGAGATCTCCGGGTCGCTCTCATCCATCTATGACCATCCCCTCGAACTCGAAGAGGAACCGGCCTTTTTCTCCGGGAGCGAATCCTGATGAAAGACTGCAGAGCTTAATCAGCGGTTGGAAAAATCATAGGAAAGACGGAGAAAAAAATGACCGAACCGTACACCTTAACCTTGTCAGAAATGATCACGAAGATCCGGCGGCGGCAACTGTCTCCGGTTAAGCTTCTCGAATCTCTTTTACAGCGGATCGATTCCTTGGAACCTTCCCTTCAGGCCTGGGTGACCATCGACCGCCAGTCTATCCTCCAGGAGGCCCACCGGCGCCAGAACGAGATTGCCCGGGGAGGAATTAGGGGACCTCTGCACGGAATTCCCATCGGGGTTAAAGATATTTACTACACGGCCGGGGTAAAGACAACCGGGGGCTCAAAAATCATGGCCGATTTTATCCCTGACCATGATGCCACAGCCGTGGAACGGCTAAAAAAGGCCGGGGCGATCATCCTGGGGAAAACGGCCACCACCGAGTTTGCTTTTGCCGACCCGGCTCCCACGCGTAACCCCTGGAATCTGAAACACACGCCGGGAGGGTCGAGCAGCGGATCAGCAGCAGCCGTATCCGCCTTGATGTGCCCGGCAGCCCTGGGATCTCAGACCGGTGGGTCGGTCCTCCGCCCGGCGGCTTATTGCGGAGTGGTTGGTTTGAAACCGACTTATGGTCGAATCAGCCGTTACGGAGTTTTTCCTCTCGGCTGGACCCTGGACCATGTAGGGGTTCTGACCCGCTCCGTCAAGGATGCGGCGATCCTTCTGGGAATCCTTGCTGGTTATGATCCCAAGGATCGCACAACCAGTCCGGAACCCGTTCCCGATTACCTCCGGGCCTTTACATCTACCCGCAGACCGCCCCGCATCGGGGTCGTGCGGGATTTTTACCGGGAAAAGGCGGCAGGATACGTTTGGAGACATACCGAAAAAGTCCTTGCCCGGCTGAAAAAAGCCGGCGCGCGACTGGAAGAAGCGAAGATGCCCATGAGTTTCGCCATCGTCGAGGATGCTCACCGCATCATCATGAGAGTGGAAGCGGCCGGCTTCCATGAGAAGCTCTTTGAACAACACCGGGAGAAGTACCGGCCGAAGCTCCGCGAATTAGTCGAGATTGGCCTTCTGATTCCGGCATCTGATTACCTGCGCGCCCAGAAAATCAAACGCCAATTCCGCCGCGACATGGATAAAATCCTGGAGTCTTTCGACTGCCTGCTTACCCCCGCCACCTCATCGGCGGCTCCTCCCGGTCTCTCTTCAACGGGTAACCCCTGGTTTCAGGTCCCCTGGAGCTTCTCCGGTCATCCCGCCATCGGCATTCCTTCGGGCCTAAACGACGAAGGGTTGCCGTTGGGGATGCAATTGATCGGGGGCGCCTTGGCCGAAGCCAAACTATTCGGCGCGGCCCGGTGGTGTGAAAAAGTCATTTCGTTCTC
>CAZIDC010000232.1:0-5228 GCA_964537885.1 uncultured Syntrophaceae bacterium
GGATGAAATTCATGGCGCCGATAAAATCGGCTACAAACCTGCTGGCGGGCTTTTCGTATATTTCGTGAGGAGAGCCGATCTGCACGATGTTCCCTTTTTCCATAACGACGATACGATCCGAGATAACCATCGCTTCCGCCTGGTCGTGGGTGACATAGACCGAAGTGATACCCATGCGCTTAACCAGGCTCTTGATTTCAAATCTCATTTTTTCCCTGAGCTTTGCATCCAGGTTGCTCAGCGGTTCGTCCAGAAGCAGTACTTTGGGATTTCTTATGAGAGCCCGCGCAAGAGCGACTCTTTGCTGCTGTCCGCCGCTCAACTGACCCGGATATCTGTCCTCCAGTCCCTGCAAACCTACCAACTCCACTACATCTTTAGCCTTTTCCTTAATGCTCTGCCTGGATATCCTTTGAAGTTTCAAGCCGTAAACGATATTGCTGTAAACCTTCATGTGCGGCCATACGGCATAATTCTGGAACATCATGCCTATTCCCCTCTTTGACGGCGGGACAAATCCTTCCGAAATCATCGGCTTGCCGTCAATGATGACGTCGCCTTCCTCTGGCTTTTCCAATCCGGCGATGCAGCGAAGGGTGGTTGTTTTGCCGCATCCGCTGGGTCCGAGGAGGGTCAACAGCTCACCCTTCTCCACTTCGAGCTGTATGCGATTGACCGCCGTTACTTTATTATATCGTTTGAACAGGTTGCGGATCTCAATAAAAGCCATTAGACTCGTCTCCTTCATTCGTTACTTGATATCATCCCGCTCCCGCGTCCTGCCGGCAAATTACTTCCCCTCTCCGGGCCCCCCCCAGGCGGCTTTGAGGATACCTCCGCCGATTCTTGCAATGATCAGCAGAAGAATAAACGTGATCACGATCATGAGAAAAGCCATAGCCGCGGAGATTCCGAATTCCATGCCGCGGTGCCAGTTCAGGTAGATTCCGATGGGCAGGGTTTCCCATCCGCCCCTGTAAAGAAATATTGCGGTGGAAATCTCCTGAAATGCCATGATAAAAAACATCACCACGCCGACAAGAACTCCTTTGATCAAAAGCGGGAGGGATATGTTTATAAAGGTCCTGAATTTACCCACACCCGATACTTCCGAGGCCTCCTCGAGCGAGATATCCAGTTGCAGATAGGAAGCGTGCGCGATCCGCAGAAAATAGGGAAGCCGTCGTGAAAAGAGAGCAAGCGGCATTATGATCCAAAGCGTGGCCAGCGGTATGCCTTCCCAGAAGGCCAGAAGATAACTGACGCCTATCGCGATACCCGGGAAAGCGAGCATCAGCGTGATCATGAAGTCGAGAGCATCTTTCCCCGGAACGCGTGTGCGGACGATGATATATGCGGCCGGCAGCCCGAAAATGACCCCGAAAATCAGGGCTATCCCACTGAAAAGAAACGAATTATATATCAGGCCGGGGCTTTCCATCAGAATTACCCTGAAGTTGTCGAGAGTCCAATAGGTTGGAAACGGTTCAAAAACCCATCTTCTGGAAAAAGCGGACAATCCCAGAACGATCGGAATCAGCAGGACAAGGGCAGCGATAAAAAACATATACAGATAAGAGCCGGTTTTCAAAAATGGACCGGGTTCGATCACCCTTCCTTCAGCCGTTGTTCCTTTCGAGAGGCCGGTATACTTCCTTTTTTCCACCCACCATCTTGCAAAAAGAAAGAGAGCTATGCAAACTATTGAAGAAACGACCACCGCCACGATTCCCATATATTTCCGGTGCGCGTCCGTAAAATGATAGGCGATGTTGATGTAGGCTACCGAAGGGAGAAAGTCCACCTGTCCCAGAATCAACGGAGTAAGCCAGTCCGTAAACGGCCACAGGAAGACCATGACGGCGCCCGCCAGATAACTCGGCGTGCAGAGAGGCAATGTGACGGTTATGAATCTCCAAAAACCGCTGGCGCCTTCGACCTCGGCAGCCTCTTCAAAAGAAGGATCGATGCTGGTTAAGCCCGCTGAAAGGCTGAGGACAATGAAGGGGAGCATATGCAGGGCTTCTATGAATACCAGCCCGTGGAATCCGTAGATGAAATTCAGGGGTTTCTCGATCAATCCGGCATTCATGAGAAGCAGATTCATCGTGCCAAATTTTCCGAAAAAGATGACGAATGCAAATACTCCCGCGTAGGCCGGCAAAACAATGGGCAGAAGGATCAGGGCGGTGAAAATGGTCTTTCCCCGCTGCCTGTATCGCGCCAGAATGTACGCCAGTGGTATTCCGAACAGGGTTGTTGCAAGAAGCACCATGGTGCTCAGCACCAGGGTGTTCCAGAAGGTTTTGAGATAATAGGTGTCCTGGAAGAATTCCAGGTAGTTCTGGATGCCTGAGAAGTCGGTCCCTGAAACTTTTAAGCTTTCTGTTATCAGAATTGAAAGCGGATAAATCACCAGAAAGGCTATGACAACCCACAGGAGAGACGCCAGAAAACTATTGCCACGGGACATGTAAACTCCTCAATTTACAACTCCGTGATATACGGGCGGGTTGCAACCCGCCCGTATATGAAATCCGGAGTATATTCTTTTTCAAGTTGAAATAATCTCTGTTGAAGTCTTACAATGCTTGTCCTTACTTTGCAACAAGCAGAGAGCGCGCCTTTGTTGCAGCCAGTCGGGCAGCCGCGTATTTGCCATCATACTCGAAGAGATTTCGGGCTTCTTTTATTTTTTCCTCGGCCTCCTTTACATTCATTTTGGCCGCTTTAGCCGCTATGACTTCTCCCTCGACTTCTTCTATCAGGAACAGACTGCTTTTCAATTCGCCCCATTTCCTGTAAATCTCGAATTCATAGTATTTGTTGACTTCATCCCATCTCTTTGCTGCAAGATCAAGGTCGTAATTAATTAACGCAACCTTCAGATCCCAGAAGTTATCGACTCCGAGAGCAGCCTTGGCGTGCTTGGCCATAACAACGCCCTCTTTTTCCCACTGGGTGAAATTAATGTCCGTCCTTGCAGTGAAATAGCCTCCCTCCAGAACATATTTCTGCCCTTCCATGCTGAACAGCCAGTCCAGAAAGATCTTCCCGACGGCTTCGTTGGGCGCGTTTTTCAGCAGCGCAACCGCTTCGGGAACAAGGATTGTTTTATCCGGGAGCAGGTCACGTACAGGATAACCGTCTTTGCGGGCAACCATAGCGTTCATCTGCGGCTGGGCGATTCCGATGGGCGCTTCTCCACGGCTCACGAGGTGGGTTGTATCCGTGCTGCCCGTTGAAAAGCGGGCCAATTGCGCCGCAAGCAACCTATTGATCGCCCAACCCTCTTTCTCACCGAATCCCTGCAGGAGGATCTCCACGACCTCATGCACTGTACCGGAGGCATACGGCAGTGTCTGAACGATGTTGCCTCTGTATATCGGATTCAGCAGTTCCTTCCAGGTCTTCGGGGGGGGCAGTTTCAGGGCTTTCAGAACTTTCTCGTTGTACAGATTGGTGACGATCCAGGGCGCGAAACATATCCAGTAACCGGCGTCATCCTTTACCTTCATCCCGTGCCAGACGGCGGGAACCATATCCCAATCCTTCGGCTTGTAAGGAACAATTCGCCCTTCTTTTTTCAGAACCTCATGCGCAGGTGCGCCGGCGCCCAGGAAGATGTCGGCATCAGGTTTATTGCCCCATGCCCTCAATTTGTCGACGCAGACCGGCCAACCGCCCGGATGAACAAAGGTGATGTCCACATCTTTACCATAGGTTTTTTTATAGTATTCCTTGAAACCTTTCATCAGGCTGTCGGATAACTCCTTGTAAACGGGACCGATCCATCCCAGTTTATCGGCTGCCTGTGCGTCGGTTGCAAAAGCCGGAATAAGGAACGCCATTGAAAAGACAGCCAAGAATGTTGCAGTCAGGATTCTCTTGTTCATTTTGACCTCCTTATGGTGATGTTGTCATAAAAAACATACACAATTTCTTAATCTTCAATCACTTCTTCCTGTATAAATCTCCTCTTTAAGCCTACCATCCGCCGACTATCCACCAATTTTTTCCGCCCTAACCTCCTTTCATTTTTGAAAGTATTGGCAAAATCTAACCACAGAGAACGCGGAGAAAATATTAGATATCAATATGCTATGAGAAATTTTATTTCCTCCCCTCGGTGCCCTAATTTGATTAAAACCTGACGTCAGCCTCCGGCCAGGATCGGCAGAAAGACGATCTTATCTCCGTCCTGCAGCTTTGTGTCCATTCCCTGAGAAAGATTGATATGGTTGTTGATCAGTATGCTCACCTCGCTGGAAAGGCTCTGGGTTTCGGGGTCGAATAAAGCTTCGGAGAAATTGCTGAATCTTGCAACCAGGCGGTTCAAGAGGGACCGCAGGGACTCCCCTTCTTCCACCGCTTCCTCAAGGATGAGGGGCCCGGGCTGGTCGAACCCAAGACGGTCGGCCATCCAGAATTCTAACCTTACCTTCGAGGTTAGCAAAGTGGACAATTCCTTCTTTATTCTTCGTTGTCCGCCCTGTGATTAAGAGCTTATCCTTAAATAAGTTGTCGCTTTTAAATCCCCCTTTGAAAAAGGGGGACATAGGGGGATTTGCTTTGGAACGCCTTGAGAAAATCCCCCCTCACCCCCCTTTACAAAGGGGGGAATAATATTTACGGACAAGCTCTAAATTCGAATCTCGGATTTTTTCCGATCTTCAGAACTTCTCGATGAGTTCCTCCAAACCCACAGATTTGAGCGTCTGGGGAAGCGGCCTTCCGGTCTCCGGGTCCCATCCCATCAATTCCCGGTAGGTGCGAACCATAAAGTCAAAGTAGGGCTGGATCGGTCTTCCCTTGACAGGCCCATCCTTCGGCGTCTCGCTGTAGCGGACCGAAGGCCTCTCCATCTCGGGCTTGAGCCCGTGGCGTAAATTGAAGACCCGCAGGAGGTTGACGATCCGCAGGCCGATGCGGGTAGCGCTTTTCAAATCCAAATCCCATCCGGTTACGGCATTCGTGCATTGCACGGTTAATTCCCGGTTCGGGCAGCAGAAGGCACAAATCCCGAGGCAGTCGACGAATTGCAGCCAGCCGTTCTCTTTGGCATTGATCATGGCTACTTCCCAGGGGGAAAATTTATCGAAAACCGGGGGGTACCCCAGCCGTTCCGGGAATACTCCCCCACGAGTGGCTTCAATGGTACTGGTGTTAGAGACGCAGGTGTCCAGCATCTCGCACCACCGGCCGCGGTGGTCGTGGCTTCGCGGCGC
>CAZIDC010000233.1:0-5213 GCA_964537885.1 uncultured Syntrophaceae bacterium
GATTGATTTGAAGTTTTTATTGACATAATACCCCCAATTCAATATAATTTAAATTTAATTTCTTGAATGAGGTTTTTCCATGGCAACCCTTATGGCTAAAAAGGGAGAAGTTGATAGAAAATGGCATCTGGTTGATGCCAACGGTAAAACGCTGGGCCGGCTGGCTACCCGCGTGGCGATTCTTCTCCGAGGAAAGCATAAGCCCTCCTTTACGTCCCATGTGGATACGGGAGATTTTGTGATTGTGGTTAACGCTGATAAAGTAGCCCTTACCGGAAAGAAATGGAAGGAAAAGCTTTACATCCACCACAGCGGGTATCCCGGCGGCCTTAAATCCGTCAGTGCGGAAAAAATAAAGGAGAAAAAGCCCGAGCGGCTGATCACCATGGCGGTTCAGGGAATGCTTCCCAAGACCAAATTGGGGCGAAAAATGATTAAAAAACTGAAGGTCTATTCCGGTGAAGCGCACCCCCACCAGGCGCAGCAACCCGAGGCCTACATGTAAAGGAAGGGAAAATGCCCGAGAAGACAATCTACGCAACCGGCAAAAGAAAATCCTCCATCGCCCGGGTTTGGATGAAGCCCGGCGGGGGCAAAGTCACCGTCAACCATCAAGAAATGGACAAGTATTTCACTCTTGAGACTGCCAAGATGATGATCTTCCAGCCTTTCGAACTCACCGGGACCCTTGGGCAGTTCGACATTTCGGTCAACGTCAACGGGGGTGGAATCAAAGGCCAGGCCGGAGCCATCCGGCACGGCATTACCCGCGCCCTTTTGGCTGTAAAAATTGAATTCCGCGAAGTCCTGAAGAAAGCCGGCCTCATCACCCGTGACCCGCGTACCAAAGAGCGCAAAAAATACGGGCAGAAAGGCGCCCGGAAGAGATTCCAATACTCCAAGCGGTAAGCCACCCTTGGAAAGAAAAAAGGAAGGCCTTCCAGCCTTCCTTTTTTTTCACCCCAAACACCTTTTAAGAACATGGAGAAGGCCATGAAACGTGTTGGCGTGGTTGGAGCAACAGGGTACACTGGGCTGGAGCTGGTACGTCTGCTCGTCAGACATTCCAAAGTTCAAATAACTGCCCTGACCTCTGAGAGGTACGTGGGCCAGCCGATCTGGAATGTCTTCCCTTCATTGATGAAGGAAACCGACTTAGTCTGCCAGGCCCTCGACGTCGAACCTCTATCGCAGGTATGCGATCTCATCTTCACTGCCCTCCCCCACAAGACAGCCATGGAAGTCGTCCCCGGTTTTCTTGAGAGAGGCCTGAAGGTGGTGGACCTGAGCGCTGATTTTCGGCTGGCCGACCCGAAGGTTTATGAAGAATGGTACGAAGCCCATACGGCCCCCGCTCTCTTGAAGGAAGTGGTCTACGGGATTCCCGAGCTTCACCGGGAGGAAATCAAAAAGGCCTCGCTGGTCGCCAATCCGGGCTGTTATCCCACCAGCGTCATCCTGGCGCTGGCCCCGGCCTTGCGCAATAAGGTCATCGACCCCCATACGATTATTGCCGACTCCAAGTCGGGAGTCAGCGGGGCCGGTCGGTCGGCGGTCCTTTCCTCCATGTTTGCGGAAGTGAGTGAAAGCTTCAAGGCTTACAAGGTAGCCGATCACCGCCATACTCCGGAGATGGAGCAGGAATTGACCCGGGTAGCCGGGGAAAAAATCGTCATAACCTTTACCCCCCATTTAGTGCCCATGAAACGGGGGATTCTTTCCACAATTTATGCTACCCTGGCCAAACCGCTTGCCGAAAACGAAATTTTAGACCTTTATCGCAATTTCTACTTCGATGAAAAATTCGTCCGCATCCGGCCGGTAAGTCTTCTGCCCGGCACCGCGGAGGTCCTCGGGTCCAACTACTGCGACATCGGTTTGAAAGTCGATAAAAGGACCAACCGGTTGATCCTTCTTTCGGCCATTGACAACTTAGTCAAAGGCGCCTCCGGCCAGGCCGTCCAGAACATGAACCTGATGCTCGGCCTGGAAGAATCCCTGGGTCTTGACGTCGTCCCCCTTTTCCCTTAAACCCCAGCCAGAGCTGCCCCGGGATCAAGGAATGATGGAATAGTGGAATGTTGGAATGATGGGAATTCTATTTAATTTCCATGTCCCTTAAACCCAATCTTCCATTATTCCACCATTCCAATATTCCAATTTTCCTATTCCTACGACCCCTGCGCCCGCAAGGGCAAATGCTGCGAGTGCGTTTCTTATCACCGTAAAAACGGGGAGCTTCCGGGCTGTTTCTTCCCGTCCGCTGCGGAGCGGTCTTACGACCGCTCTTTCAGGAATTTTGTCGCCTCCATAAAAGCTTGAAAAGACCTTTCGCAGGGGTAATTCACCAATTGCTCTTGCGAATGTTCCAATTATCCACGCTCTAATCCTTTGCCCTTAGCTCATCCCTACCACCAATCATTTGGTTCTTCTAAAATCTTACAAGTTGTTTCAGAAACAATGTCCCCATCTTCCCATGGAAATTTTGCCCCCATCCCTTAAGGGACGGACGGTTGTCTGGATGGTTCCAGATCTATTGAACAGGGACACCATGATGATTACTCAAGCTAAAGATCTATTCCCCCTGTCGAACGATGTGGATCATTCTACCTCCCCTCCAAGCGCCGTCGCCAGGCCTCCAGACATCTTCCCTGTAAACTGGTTTGTTCGAAATCGACGGGCCATAAAGGTATGAAGTGCGTGGCATCTTCCGGAGTAGGCCAGCCATCCTGCCCATAGCCCATATCCTGGAAGGCCCGGCGCAGGACAGAGTAAAAGAGATTATAAGCATCCCCTATACGTTGGGCCCCATGGAGGCAGTGGTCGAAGAGCGAGGTGGCTGTCCCTCCTCTGAACCTTACCAGATAAGGGCGTTCCATCGTATCTCCCGGGCCGAGATGGCCCCAGGTCTCAGCCTGGGATTTGGTTCGGGCAAGAGACTGTTGAAAACGTTGGGCAAAAGGAGGCTCATCCGGTTGATAGGGTTGTTGATTGTCTCCGGCAGTTGAGCAGGCATAAAAAATCCATCGGATATCATCTGCCAGAATTTCCTGAATACGATCTACGAACGAGTCAATCTGGCCATTCGTCAGTTCGCCTCCGAGATGAATCTTATTGGTAAATCCATGATGAATGGAGGCAATAATATTAATGGGGCCAAATAGGCGGCCAACGCTCGTGATGAACTCGGCCACCTGATCCACGCTCTCTCCCATCTCCCCGGGATTAAGGAGGTTATCCAGAGCATCGAGCTCCTCTCTGAGTGTTTCACCCCGATTCCGAAAAGTGCTCATATCGGGCATCGTCCCAATCAAGACCGGATCCACTTCCCGAGTGATGGCGGAAGCGTGGTCTTCTTTGACGGCCTCCAATTTTTCACGCCGCTGAGCATTCGTCCTCCCTTCTTCATGCCACCATGCTGCCAGCTCCTCCTGATGGTCGTGAAAAAACCGGCTGAGCAGCCGTTGGTAGCACCAAAGACAGCCTCCACTTCTACCGCCGTTGTCTGCAATATTATCAATTAAGCGGGTGGCATGGTGCTCGGGGTTTTGGTCATAGAGAACAACGACATTGCGCAGGTGAAAGGTACTGGTCGCGTCGTGGGTTGCCAAAAAATTTAAGAGGGTGCCCATCCGATTGCTGCTGAACATGCTTGCCTGGTATAGAGGATCGGGTAACTCGCTTCCTGTCGATTCAGGTGCTTCATCTACCATTGATATTGTTCCTTCAACTAAATTTGATTGAGGTCTTTAAGCTTCTCCTGGGTCTCTGTATTTGCTTCGCCGGCAACCCGGAGATTATTTAAACTTTGAAAAGTTCGCAAGGCAGCCTGCATTTTAGGCCCAGGGTTGCCCGCCATTCCTCCCCGTAGATACCCGAGATTACTCAACCGGGCTTGGATACCTGAATCTTCATCCTCCGGATCGAGGTGGCCAATGAGGACTTGAAGCGAACGGCCGAAAATGGTCAGGATGGCTCGATCCACATCCGGCGGCACACTCTCTACACGAATGATGCCTTCACTCTCAGTCCTTCCTTCGATGGTTCGGTCTCCTATCGATAAAGTATAGGGGATAGGGCTCTGTGGTTTCTGTGTATTGGCATGGATCGGAAGCGTGGAGGGAATAATCTGGAGCAAAAGGGTCTGGGAGGGAGTCTTCAGTTTAAACCGGTGTCGGGTTTCCGTGCCCCCTGACTCTTCTCGCATACACTTATCAGGGATAAAGACCCAATCATTGGGAAGAAGGATATTCTGATTTTTTCGACGCCTTTTTAACTCCTCATTGGCCGAGTGGTTCCATATCGTCGCGGGAAGGTGACCATTCTTTTTGGCAAGGCCTCCGATGGTCTCTCCCTGACGGATGCGGTGCCACTTCCCATCGGCCGCCGAACCTTTCGGAACAGGACCTTTGCTTGGAAGATTACCCGAAGGATTCATCCCTTATTCTATCCTCCGATCAAAACGGTACGCGTTGCCGCCAGTTTTGGATCGTCCAAGACGACGCCGCAGGCAGACATATCCACGATCCAGCGGGCCGCAGGCAAAATGCTGGTCATCACGGTGGCGCTTCCCTTGACGAATAAACTCCTCTCTTCCGCCTTCTCCCAGGCGTCCTTATCCAAGTTGGGGATGGTTATTTTACGGTTGCCGGGGTCGTTGTCGTCCACCCGTGCAAAACCATTTTCGTCGAGGGTGCCTTCTGCAACCGGTTTTCCGCCGGGCAGGGTCACTTCATATCTTTCGCCAGGATCGTGGTAGCCTTTGACGGCCAGGTCTTTAGCCGCTTTGATAGATTGCTCTGCTCGTTCAAGATTGGCAGCGATTTCCTGCTCGTATTCTGGCGTCATACCATTATCCCTTCCCGTTTGGCGTTTCGATAGAGTTGAATACTTCCGCGCTCAAATTCATCCGGAGGAACGGGTTTGGCAGAAATAAGCTGCTCTGACTCTAATTGGATGGGATACAGCACATCTATAACTTGACGCAGTTCTGAAAAATAGTCGAAGGGTTTGCTTAACAAAACGAGCAAATCAATGTCACTCATTGAGTCAGCTTGGTTGCGTGCTACAGACCCATATAGAATCAGACCCTTGAACTGAGAACCATAATGGCTTTCAAGAGCGGCTTTGCATTTTCTCACCACCTCACTTATTGTTGCCATTTGAATCCCCCTCTTTCAATTCGCGCCGCGAGCCCAACCAGTGATTAGATG
>CAZIDC010000234.1:0-5175 GCA_964537885.1 uncultured Syntrophaceae bacterium
CGTTTTACGGGATTGGGCGGGCAGGGAATCATCCTGATGGGAGAAATTCTGGGAGAAGCTGCGGTCATGGAAAAAAAATACGTGGGCCAGACTTCCTCCTATGGCGCGGAAGCCCGCGGTTCGGCCTGCAAGTCCGATGTGGTCATCTCCGAATCATGGATCGATTATCCCGAGGTGGCGGAAGCGGATATTCTGGCCTGTATGTCCCAGGGTACCTATGAGCAGAACCGGGTCAGAGTCAATCCTGCAAACGGCCGAATCTTCATTGATCCCCAGTTGGTCAAGCCGGACCCATCTTCTCGTCCGCAGCCCATCGCCGTCCCGGCTACGGACAAGGCCTTAAAAGAATTGGGGAACCAGATGGTTGCCAACATGGTTCTTCTGGGCGCAGTGGTTAAAGCTGCTGGCCTGGTCCGAGAAGAATCTTTGATTAAGGCCCTTTCTAACCGGGTGCCCCCGCCCCTTTTGGAACTGAATAAAAAAGCTATTGCTTTAGGATTAAGATTGGGTACAATGGATGCTTCTAAATAAAGAAAGGAGGTTCGTAAAATGAAGAAAAAATCGATCTTTTTGTTCCTCATCGCCTCTCTCCTGCTTTTCGCCCTTCCGGCGACCCTTCCGGCCGCCGACGTGAAAATCGGCGTTATCTACCCCATGTCCGGCCCCACCGCGCAAGCCGGGCTTGACAACAAACACGCTATCGAACTTGCCCTGGACATTATCAACACCGCCGATTACAAACACTTGAACCTGCCGCTGTCCAAATCCGCCGGTCTTCCCAAATTGGGAGGGGCCAAAGTCAAGATAACCATTGCCGACCACCAGGGCAAACCCGATCTGGGATTGAGTGAGGCGGAGCGGCTGATTACCCAGGAAAAAGTCCACGCCCTCCTGGGTTGTTATCATAGCAACGTGACCGAAACCGCCAGCGCCGTGGCCGAGCGGATGAAGATGGTCTTTTTCAACCCGGAGTCCTCCTCCCCCAAGCTCACCCAAAGGGGGTTTAAATGGTTCTTCCGCAGCACGCCCCATGATGAAACCTTCTCCGAAGGAATGTTTCAATGCCTGAAAGACCTGGGGAAGAAGCGGAACGTCAAGTTCCAGACGATCGCTGTAATGTATGAGGACACTCTTTACGGCAAAGACAGCGGCCGCATCGAAAAAGAATTAGCGGCCAAGGCCGGCTACAAAGTCGTGGCCGATATTCCCTACCGCCGGGGAGCTACCTCCCTTTCCTCCGAGGTCTTGAAGTTGAAAGCGGCCAACCCCGATGTTCTTTTCCCAACCTGCTACGCTTCGGATGCCATCTTGCTCTGCAAGACCTCCAAGGAACTCGACTATAATCCCAAGGCCATTATGGCTCAAAATGCCGGCCATACGGACCCTTCTTTCATCGAGGCTCTGGGGAAGGATATCGACGGAATTTGCAGCCGGACTGAATTCTCCCTGGACCTGGCCAAACGCAAACCGATGCTGACCGAGATCAACGACCTTTTCAAGAAGCGGTCGGGAAGGAATTTCTCCGGCACCTCGGCTCGGGCCTTTGTGGGCTTTTTCGTCCTGATTGACGCCATCAATCGGGCCGGGTCCACCAAGCCTGAAGCCATCCGGGAAGCCTTGACGAAGACCAACATTCCCGCCGATCAGTTGATTACTCCATGGCGGGGCGTGAAGTTTGACGCAACTGGCCAGAATATTTTGGTGGATGCCATCGTCATCCAGTATCAGGGGGGGAAGCCGAACACGGTCTGGCCCTTCAATTTAGCCGCCCAAGAGATGATCTATCCCATTCCCAAATGGTCGGAGAGAAAGTAACCGAATAGGCAAAGACGCGGAGGCGGGGAGCGGGGAAGATTTTTCTCCGCGCCTCCCTCTCTCCGTGTCACCCTTCGTTTTCTAAGGGGGTATTCTGCGGCCCATTTCCATTTTGAGTTCTAAAGGGTAAATCTATGGTTCCATCCGAGATTATCTGGCAAACCATCCTGAGCGGAGTTCTCATGGGCTGTATTTATGCCCTGGTGGCCGTGGGGCTCTGTTTAATCTGGGGCCTGATGGAGATCGTAAACTTTGCCCACGGTGAATTTCTCATGTTGGCCATGTTCACCGCCTTCTGGGGTTTTACCCTCTTTCATATGGATCCCCTTCTTTCTTTGCCGTTCTGCATGGTCCTTCTCTTTCTGATCGGAGTGGCCACCTACTTCATCATCATCAAAAAGATTCTAAAAGCCCCCTTCCTGGCGCAGATCCTGGCTACTTTTGGATTGGGAATTTTCCTGCGCTACTTAGCCCAATTCATGTGGTCCCCCGACTTCCGCATCGTTAAAAACCCGCTCTTGACGGGCAATATTGCCATCGGCGGTTTATTCATCGGCCTCCCCCAGCTTGTGGCCAGCATTATCTGTATCGTTACTTTTATCCTTCTTTATACATTTATCAACAAAACCGAGATCGGAATCGCCCTTTTGGCCACCAGCGAGGACCGCCAAGCCGCTTCCCTGATGGGGATTAACAGCGACAAGATGTTTGCCCTGGGATGGGGGATCGGCGCGGCCTGTCTGGGGGTCGCCGGGGCTTTGATGTCCAACTTTTATTACATTTTTCCGGAGGTTGGTTTTTCTTTCGCTTTAATCGCTTATGTCGCTGTTGCCCTTGGAGGTTTTGGCTCTATCCCCGGTTCTTTCGTCGCCGGCATCATTATCGGCCTCGTGGAATTTTTAAGCGGATTCTTTATCGCTCCGGCTTTTAAATATACCTTTGTCTTTATCATCTATCTCTTGGTGGTCTTCATCCGGCCCCAGGGGCTCTGGGGAAGATACTAATCATTGGCGAGGATTTTATGGGCCAAAACAAATGGATCGGGCTTATAATCGTAGCCGTCCTTTTCCTTCTCTTTCCTGTTTTTTTCACCCTCCCCTTCCCGCGCCACGTGCTGATCATGATTTTTCTTTATGCCACGATGGGGTTGGCTTGGAACCTGATCGGAGGCTATGCCGGGCAGATCTCTTTGGGCCATGCGATTTTCTTCGGGATCGGGGCCTACACTTCCAGCTTAATGTTGATGAAACTCTGGATCAGCCCGTGGGTAGGCATGTTCATGGGGGGAATCCTCTCCATCATAGTCGCTTTCATCATCGGTTATCCCTGCTTCAAATTAGCCGGCCATTATTTCGCCATCGCCACCATCGCCATCGGCGAAATCGCCCAGCATTGGATGTTGAACTGGGACTGGGCCGGAGCGGCCGTGGGGTTAACCCTGCCCATTCTCCCCGAATCCCTGATCAATCTGGAGTTTCATTCCAGCAAGGCTCCTTACTATTACATTGCTTTGGGAATCTTAACTCTGGCCATTCTGTCCACTTACTTTGTCGATCGCTCCAAGCTTGGTTATTATTTCAAGGCGATCAAGGGAGACCTGGAAGCAGCCCGCAGCCTGGGGATTAACGTGTGGAAATATAAATTCTATGCCCTGGCTTTAAGCGCCTTCTTGACTTCCCTCTGCGGGTCTTTCTACGCCCAGTACGTCCTCTATATCGATCCGGATAGCGTCTTTCCCCTGATGCTTTCCATAGTCGTCTGCCTGGTTGCCACCCTGGGCGGGGTTGGCACGGTCTGGGGTCCGGTGATCGGTGCCTTTATCCTTATCCCCATCTCGGAAACCACCCGTATTTATTTAGGCGGCGGAGGGAAAGGGACGGATTTAATCATTTACGGCCTGCTGATCATGCTCATCTCCATCTACCAGCCCTTCGGAGTCATCGGCATTGCCAAACGATTCAAGAAAAAGGATTCGGTTTGATGGCTCTTCTGGATGTGCAAAAACTCACCAAGCGTTTTGGCGGCCTGACCGCCAATGATCAGGTTGACCTCCTGGTCAATGAAGGCGAAATCGTCGGATTGATCGGCCCGAATGGGGCCGGCAAAACCACCCTCTTCAACTGTATCGCCGGGTTCTATCCGCCGAGCGGAGGAACGGTCCACTTCCAGGGAGAAAACATCACGGGGTTGCCGTCAAACGAGGTCTGTCTCCGGGGGATCGCTCGCACCTTTCAGGTCGTCAGGATTTTCAAGGAAATGACCGTCCTGGACAATGTCCTGATCGGGGCCTTTAACCGCACGAATTCAGCGGTCCGGGCAAGACAAAAGGCCCTGGAGGTCCTTGATTTTTGCGGCCTGGCCGCCAAAAAGAATATGCTCGCGGGCGGCCTCACCATTGCGGATAAAAAGCGGCTGGAAGTAGCCAAAGCCTTTGCCACCGAGCCGACCCTGCTGATGCTCGACGAGGCCATGGCCGGGTTGAACCAGACGGAGACGGCCGAAGCCGTGGCCCTGGTCAAAAAAATCCAGCAATCCGGAACAACCATTCTCCTGGTGGAACACGTCATGGAAGTGGTAATGCCCATCTCCAACCGGGTGGTGGTTCTCGATTACGGCCGGAAGATCGCCGAGGATGTTCCGGAGAAAATCATCAACCAAGAAGAAGTGATCAAGGCCTATCTGGGAGACAAGTACCATGCTTCGCGTCGAGCGCATTAAGGTATCCTACGACGAAGTTCCGGCCCTGCATGAAGTTTCCTTCAAGGTGGAAAAAGGGCAGATCGTCTCCATCGTCGGGGCCAACGGCGCCGGTAAGAGCACCATCCTCAAGGCCATTTCCAGCATCCTTCGGCCCGACGAAGGATCGATATTTTTTGAAAACAAGCGCTTGGATCACATCCCCGCTCACCGGGTGGTGGAAATGGGCATTGCCCATGTACCCGAAGGGAGGCGCCTTTTTGCCCGGCTGACCGTGAAACAAAACCTTACCCTGGGAGCCTACACCGACAAATCCCTGGAGCACCGGCAAGCAGCGCTCAAGAACATCTTCAAGCTCTTTCCCGTTTTGCAGGAACGGCAAAATCAGCAGGCCGGAACCTTGAGCGGCGGGGAACAGCAGATGCTGGCCATCGCCCGCGGCCTGATGTCCAAGCCCAAGCTCCTCATGCTCGATGAGCCCTCCATGGGCATCATGCCTAAACTGATCACGGAAATCTTCGAGATGATCCAACGGTTGAACCAAGAGGAAGGCCTGACCATCCTTCTCGTGGAGCAGAATGTCCAGGAAGCGCTGGAACTGGCCCATTACGCCTATGTCCTGCAGACCGGCCGCATCGTCATGGAAGGAAAACCCGCCGATTT
>CAZIDC010000235.1:0-5170 GCA_964537885.1 uncultured Syntrophaceae bacterium
AGGATGATAAAAAGCTGCTCCGCATTCTCGTGGGCGTGAGGGCCGGTCCGGCCGCTGGGGTCCATGCGGCCCAAGGAGGCCCCCATGGCTTTGGCTCCGATGTTGGCGTCCACGATCCGGTGACTCAGCAGATCGAAGTGATCCGGCGGCAGGACCCCGGGAATATCGGCGATGGTCATGACCTTCATTTTCTTTTCTCCTCCTCTTTGTCTTTACGGGGAACCCTTCGAGTCTTCAGGCTCCGCCTTCGTTTTTTTTCTGATTCAAAGCCGCCAGAACTTTCTCCGGAGTGATCGGAAGATCCTTTATCCAAATTCCCACGGCATCGAAGATGGCATTGGCAATCGCCGGGGCAGTGCAAGCGGCCGCCGGTTCGCCAATGCCTTTGGCCCCGAAGGGTCCTTCCGGATGCTGTGTCTCCACGATGATCGGGACGATCTCGGGAAGGTCCTTGATGGTGGCCACCTTGTAGTCGGCCAAGGTATCATTCAAGATCCGGCCTTTTTCCATCTTGAGTTCTTCGAAGAGGGTGTTGGAAATACCCATGATGGCTGCGCCCTCGATCTGCTGTTCGCAGCCTAAAGGATTAATGGCCGTCCCCACATCGTGGGCCGCGGCAATTTTTAACACCTTCACCACTCCGGTCTCCGTATCCACCTCCACCTCGGCCGCATGGGTGGCAAACATCCAAAAGATGCTGCTCATCCCTTCCCTTCCCTTGGCGGCGGCCAGCAGGGGTGAACCGGCGGGAGAGAAGCGCCCTTCGGCCAGGAGGCCTCCGCCCCTTCCCCCGAACTTTTTGGCAAGAAGTTCTTTGAGGGTCAAACGTTCTCCCGCACCTTCTTCGAAAATCCGGCCCTGCGAAAGGCTCAAGCGCCCAGGTTCGGTTTTCAGGACTTCACCGGCCACCTCCAGAATTTTCCTGCGCACTTCCAGGCCAGCCCCGTGGACCGCGTTCCCCATATGGTAGGTAGTGCGGCTGGAGGTGACTCCGGCATCAAAGGGAGTGATGGAAGTATCCGGGTTGGGAATGGAGATGGACGCCAGAGGGACACCGATGGTTTCGGCGGCGATCTGGGCTAAAACCGTTTTCTGCCCGGCGCCGATCTCTACGCTGCTGGAAAGGAGGGTAAGGGTTCCATCCGGGTTTACTTTGATGAAGCACGAAGATTCTGTAGGCGTCGCCGTTCCTTTGATCGTGGCCGCCAGCCCCTTACCCCGGAAGCGGGTTCCCAGCGGCTTCGGTTTGGAAGGGGGCCAGCCGATCTCCCGGCTGGCTCTCAAAAGGGTTTCCCGCAGGCCGACGGCGTGCATGACCTGTTCGTTGATGTAGGCATCTCCCTCCCGATAACCGTTCTTGAGGCGAATCTCCAGAGGATCCATCTTTAGTCTGGCAGCGATCATATCCACCTGGACTTCGCAGGCCCAGGTTGCCTGGGTAGTGCCAAAACCGCGGTAGGCGCCGGCCGGCTCCTTGTTCGTGTACGCTAAGCGGGAGAGCAGCTCCAAGTTGGGAATGCGGTAGGGGCCGAAAACAGTCAGCCCCCCCCGCTGAGCCACATCGGGTCCTTTGGAGGCGTACGCCCCGTTGTCCCAAATGATTTCGGCTTGGCGGGCGGTGAAGCTCCCGTCTTTTCTGACCCCGGTCTTGAGCTTCAGATAGGCGGCGTGGCGGGTTTGCGAGGCGGTCAATTCTTCTTCCCGGGTATAGACCACTTTCACCGGCCTTCCTTTGCAGAACTTAGCGAGGGCCACGGCAATGGCTTCGGCGACCATGGCCCCTTTTCCCCCGAATCCACCCCCCGAGTAAGTGGAAATAAAGCGAACCTGGTTGATGGTAACCCCCAGGGCATCGGCCAGTTCCTTGGCCCGGCGGAAGGGTCCATCGGTGGAGGACCAGATGAGGTAATTTTTTTCGGCCGGAATGTACTGGGCCACCGCAGCATGGGTTTCCATGGGGGTGTGGGCGACGGCATGGATGTAAAATTCATCTTCAAAAAGCTCGTCGGCTTCGGCAAAACCTGCTCCTATATCTCCCCGGGAGTAAGTGCGGACGGTACAGAGGTTGGTTCCCGGGACGCTTTGGTAGGGTCCGGTATGGACATATTCGCCGAGCCTTTCATGGAGAAGGGGTGCGTTTTTAGCCAATGCTTCCCGCGGATCGAAGACGGCTGGCAGCTCCTGGTACTGAACCTTGATTTTTCCCATAGCTTCCTGGGCCTCGGCTTCAGTGGCGGCGGCTACGGCTACGACCGGTTCCCCCACGTGGCGCACCCGGTCGATGGCCAAAAAAGGCTGGTCGCGGATCATGCCGCCAAAGTTGAAGGGAAAATCTTTTCCGGCCACGACAGCCTTAACCCCCCGGGCCTTCCTAACTTCGGCGAGGTCGATCTCGACGATCCGGGCATGGGGCCATGGGCTTCGCAGAACGGCCCCGTAAAGCATCCCGGGAAGATCGACATCCACGCTATAAACCGCCCGGCCCGTTACCTTCTCTACCCCCTCTACCCGGGGCACCCTCTTTCCCACATACTCACTTTTCATTTCCCAGGCCTTTCTTTTTACTTCCACCAGCCGCTTGAACGGCCTCGATAATTTTCGGGTAAGACCCGCAGCGGCAGAGAACCCCGGAGAGAGCTTCCTTTATCTGCTGCTCATTCGCGCCGGGGTTTTGATCCAGAAGCGACTTGGCGGAAAGAATCATGGCTGGCGTACAGAAGCCGCACTGCACGGCTCCTTTTTCCAAAAAACTCTGCTGCAGGGGATGGATCTCGCCGTTTTCCTCCAGCCCCTCGATGGTGGTTACTTCTCTCCGGTTGGCATCGACCGCCAGCATCAGGCAGGAGTTTACCGGCTTTCCCTCCAGAAGGACAATACAGGTGCCGCAATCTCCCAGCCCGCACCCTTCCTTGGTGCCGGTGAGATGAAGGTGGTCCCGCAGAAGCTCCAGCAGGGTGGTCTGAGGCTCTACCTCGAACTGACCCTCCTCGCCGTTTACGGTAAGCTCGACTAAAATTTTCAATGGACGATCCCTCCCATGGCCAACTGCCGGGCCTGTTCAATCGCCCGGCAAGTCAAGACCCTGATCATCTCCTTACGATAAGAAACGCTGGCCCGCATATCGGAGGTGGGCGATGAATCGGAAACCGCGGCCCGGCCGGCCTGCTGAATCCGTTCCTCGGTGAGGGGACCGGAAAGGAGCTCTTCTTCGGCCTTCCGGGCCCGGAGCGGAACAGGGGCCGCCGAAGCCAGAGCGATCCTCG
This sequence comes from uncultured Syntrophaceae bacterium, assembly GCA_964537885.1. Classification (GTDB taxonomy): domain Bacteria; phylum Desulfobacterota; class SM23-61; order SM23-61; family SM23-61; genus CAZIDC01. The sequence goes on from CAZIDC010000235.1 coordinate 3,264, forward strand.
CCTCCTTCGCCTCGCCCCTTGCCCCTGAAAAGCGTAGAAAAACGGCTGCCCCTATCAGGGCGCAATCCATCCCTTCGCGGCGTCCGAGCTTCAGGTAAGCAGCCCCGGAGTGCGGGTCCATTTGCGGCACTAAGAAAGAAGTCATCACTTCACCGGGCTCAAGGGTTGTTTTTCCCGGTTCGGCAAAGATGGCTTCGAGAGGCAGGTCCCTTTTTCCTCCCGGGCCCTCGACAGAGACTCGAGCCGTCAAGACCATCAACGACGGGGCCATATCAGAAGCAGGGGAAGCCCGGCCAATGTTTCCCCCCAGAGTGGCCAGATTACGAATGGAAGGGGACCCTAAAAGCCCGGCGGCCTGGGACAACACCGGATAGTTCCTTTGAATTAAAGAAGACTGCTCCAGCGCGGAGATGGAAGTCAGAGCACCGATGGATAAGCCTGTCTCCATCCTAGGCTTGATCCCGTCGAGACCCTGAAGGCTCTTTAGATTGATCAAGGCGGAGGGCCTGATCTCCCCCCGCTTCATGCGTACCAGGAGGTCTGTCCCCCCGGCCAGAAGGTAAGCTCCCCCTCTTTGTTCAACCAGGAGCTGGGCCGCCTCAAGCAGGGTTTGGGGCTCAAAATAAGCAAAAGGTTTTAGTCGTTTCATGTCGCTGCGTTTTCCTCAAGATTAGTTTTATTGATAAGCTTTAGAAAAGGAGTTGGCGGAAGTGCATGGGAATCGAACCCCCCCGGGACGCCGCTCAGCGCCCCACACTGGATTTGAAGTGCGAAAATTGCTATTTTTCTAATCCCTTGATATTGGTCCGGTTTTCCCGTAACCTGACTAAAATTCTGGGAAATTTGATTTCTATCTATTCCAATCTATTCTATCTATTTCGGTATTTTTGATTTGATTTTAGCACAAATTTAGCACAGTGCCGCACTGGATTTTTTGTCCAGTAGGGCCGTGCCAACTCCCCTGCGTTCCTTACTTCCTCCCACATTCATCCGCCTCCCCACCCGCTTTCATTCCCACATCTTGACCACCATTTCAGCAGGTATCTTGATCTCCGCCCCGGTCGCCGGATTGCGTCCAATATGCGAGTTGAGCTTTGATGGGAAGAGTTTCCCAATTCCAGGAAGGGTAAAGGATCCTGCTTTCTTGGTTTCGGAAATAGCCAGCGCAGAGGGATTTGACCGAAATCAAGAAGATGACCGCAGATCTGCAAAAAAAGCACTCCAGCCATAGGTTTGAATCGATCTCAGAGAAGGAGCCGAGATGGTCACGAGGCCCAGTCTTTCCAAATGACCTTCAGCTGCTTGGAACGGGACGGGTGGCGCAGCTTGCGTAACGCCTTGGCCTCAATCTGCCGGATGCGCTCCCGGGTGAGGTCAAAGACCTTTCCTACCTCCTCAAGAGTATGACCGCCTTTCTCATCGATCCCAAAACGCATTTTCAAGATTTTTTCTTCCCTAGGTGTCAAAGTAGGTAGAATTTTACGAGTTTGCTCCGTTAGGTCTAGATGGGCTGTTGCCTCTGCAGGAGAGACTCTGCTCTTGTCCTCAATAAAATCCATCAGACCGCTGTCCCCTTCCTCCCCGATGGGCGTTTCCAGGGATATCGGTTGCCTGGCAATACTCACAACCTTGCACACCTCTTCCGAGGAAATACCCATGTGCCCGCCAATCTCTTCGAGTGTAGGCTCTTTTCCCAGCTTTTGGACAAGGTAACGCGAGGCTTGATGCAGCTTGTTGATCTTTTCAATCATGTGCACGGGGACACGAATCGTCCGTGCTTGATCCGCAATCGACCGGGTGACCCCCTGGCGAATCCACCAGGTTGCGTAGGTACTGAATCTATACCCGCGTCTATAGTCAAATTTGTCTACAGCATTCATCAGCCCGATATTTCCCTCTTGGATCAG
>CAZIDC010000236.1:0-5149 GCA_964537885.1 uncultured Syntrophaceae bacterium
CTCCCTTGATCTTGATTTTGACCTGTTTTTCTTCCCTGCTGTTTCTGATTATAAACAAACTGCCAAAAAAAGAAAGTAACTATTCGGAAAGCTCATCAAATTAATCGGGACGCAGATTTTCGCAGATCTTCGCAGATAAAGATTCCAAGCTAAATGTGCTAAGGGAAGGGTCGGGGGAGTGAGAGTTCGGAGTTGGGAGGCCGGCGTTGGGAGTTTAATATTGGGCGTTGGAAAGGGTCCAGGATTCACGGGGCCAAGGGCAAAGATTAGAAATTTAAAAACCCTCGAACCCTGGAACCCTTTCTTTTTCAGTAGCTCGGTTCGCGTTCAAATACCCCGGCTGCGCCCATGCCAAAGCCGATGCACATGGAAACGACTCCATAGCGGGCATTGCGGCGTTTCATGGCGTGCATGAGGGTGGTGGTCAAACGCGCTCCGCTGTTGCCCAGAGCATGGCCCAGAGCAATGGCCCCTCCGTTGACATTTACCCTGTCCAGGGTAAGACCCAAGGTTCGGCAGACGTAGAGGGCCTGGGAGGCGAAGGCTTCGTTCAATTCAAAAAGATCGATTTGACTGAGGTTCAAACCGGCATACTTCAGGGCTTTGGGAACCGCCTCCACCGGCCCGATGCCCATCAGCTCCGGCGGCACGCCGGCGACGGCAAATGACCGGAAAGTGGCCATGGGTTTAAGCCCCAGTGATTTGGCTTTTTCCTTGGACATGAGCACGACTGCGGAAGCCCCGTCATTCAAAGGAGAGGAATTGCCCGGAGTGACCGAACCCGTAACTGAAAACGCCGGCCTGAGCTTGGCCAGAGCTTCCAGCGACGTATCGGTGCGCACCCCTTCGTCCGTGTCGAAAACGAAGTCCCGGAAAGTGACTTTCCCGTCCTCCGAAACCTCCTGAGTCTTTACTTTGATCGGCAGGATTTCATCTTTGAACCTGCCTTCTTTAATTGCCGCCGCAGCTTTCTGGTGGCTCCTGAGGGCAAAAACATCCTGGTCCTCCCGGCTGATTCCGTACTTTCGGGCCACATTCTCGGCGGTTACCCCCATGGCGGTGTAGCCTTCGGGGTAGGTTTCGATGAGCTTGAGGTTGGGCACGGTTTTATTCCCCCCCATGGGCACCATGGACATGGACTCCACCCCGCCGGCGACGATTACATCGGCAAACCCGCACATGATGTGTTCCGCGCCGGTGGCAATGGCCTGCAGCCCCGAGGAGCAGAAGCGGTTGACGGTCTGGCCGGGAACGCTGGAAGGCAGCCCGGCAAGGTAACCAATCAAGCGGGCCACGTTCAAACCCTGTTCCGCTTCGGGGAAGCTGCAGCCGATGACGATATCATCCACCTCCTCGGGCTTCACGCCGGGAGCCCGGTTCAAGGCTTCTTTTACCACCCATGCGGCCATGTCGTCCGGCCGGGTGTTGCGTAAGCTTCCCCGCGGGGCGCGACCCACAGCCGTTCGAACTGCAGAAACAACGACAGCTTCTCTCATGGTCTCCTCCTTTTAATTCCGCAGGGGCTTGTTGGTTTTAAGCATATGGCTGATCCGCTCCTGGGTCTTCTTCTGGCCGCAAAGGCTCAGGAAGGCCTCCCGTTCAATGTCCAGCATATGCTGCTCCGTGACCAAAGCCCCGCTCAAAACATCACCGCCGGTGAGTATGTAGGCTAATTTGCCGGCGATAAATTCATCATATTCAGAAATGAAGCCCCCCTGGCGCATGGTATTAACCATATACTTGATGGCCGCCCGCCCGCCGTCGCCGGCCACGGGAATCAGTTTCGGCCGGAGGGGGCGGAAGCCTTCCTGCACCATGGCCAGGACGGTCTGTTTGGCGTCATACAACAGGTGGTCCACGTTGGCCGTGACCTGATCCGTGGGCCGCAGGAACCCTAATTTTCTGGCCTCTTCGGCGCTGGTGGAAACCTTCGCCATGGCGATGTTCTCGAAGGCCTTGCGCAGGAAGGGAAGGAGGTCCGGCGTGACTCCGTCGGGGATTCCTTCGATGCAGCGCAGGTATACTTCCTTGTTCCCGCCGGCTCCCGGTAAAAGCCCCACGCCGATCTCAACTTGGCCCATGTAGGTTTCCAATCCGGCCCGGATGCGGTGGCCGGCCAGGCAGATCTCGCAGCCGCCGCCCAGGGCCATCCCGTGGGGGGCGGCCACGATGGGCTTCTCAAAGTATTTCATGGCCATGGTGGCATCCTGGAGGGCCTTGACCGCGGCCTCGATCCCAGCCCAGTTGCCTTTTACAATCTCGCCCACAAGCATCAGCAGATTGGCGCCCACGGAAAAATTCTGGGCGTGATTGCCGACCACCATTCCCCCAAAGTCCCTCTCCACGATCTTCAAGGATTCGTGGATCATCTCGATGATCTCCTGGCCGATGGCGTTCATGAAGGTGTGGAATTCCAGGCAGACCACGCCGTCCCCCATATCGATCAGGCTGGCGCCGGCGTTGGATTTGACCCCTTTCTTCCGCTCTTTGAGGGATGGCAGAAGGATCACCTGGGGCTTCTCTTCCACCTTCTTATAGTCGCCGGTCGAAAAATCAAAGAAAAAAACTTGGCCGTCTTGCTTCCGGTAGAAGGTTTTTTTGTTCTGGGCCAGCAGCTTCTCCACCAGGGGTGGAATGGCCTTTCCTTCTTTTCTCATCCGGGCCACGGATTCTTCAACTCCGATGGCATCCCAGGCTTCGAAGGGGCCGGCTTCATAGTTGAACCCCCACTTCACGGCGTTGTCGATGTTGTAAATATCTTCGGCGATCTCCGGAATCCGCCCGGCCGCATAAAGCAGGGAATCCCGGGTAACTTCCCAGGCGAACTGTCCGGCCCGGTCTTCAGCATAGATCAGGGCCCTGGACTTGTTGACCGGTCCCACTGCTGCTTTGACCGCATCCAGCGCGGAAAACTTGACTTTCTCCGCGGGGCGGTATTCCAGGGTCTTGTAATCCAAAACCAGGGTCTCTCTCCCGGCCTCGCTCTTGATCCTTTTGTAAAAACCTTGGCCGGTCTTGTTGCCCAACCAGTTCCTTTCGATCATCTTCTGCACGAAATCAGGGAGCTTGAAGATTTCGCGCATTTCATCCTGGGGAACATTTTCATAAAGATTCTTGGCTACATGGGCAAAGGTGTCCAGACCTACCAAATCGGTGGTCCCGAACGATGCGCTTTTGGGGCGTCCCATGGCCTGGCCCGTTATGGCGTCTACTTCTTCGATGGTGTAGCCTTCCTCGGCCATGATCTTCATCAAATTAAGCATGCCGAAAATGCCCACCCGGTTGGCGATGAAATTCGGCGTATCCTTGGCGTAAACGATTCCTTTGCCGAGAACCCTTTCCCCGAAATCAGCGATGCACTTGACCACTTCGGGTAAGGTTTCGGGGAGATAGATAATTTCCAGGAGCTTCATATACCGGGGGGGGTTGAAGAAATGGGTTCCAAGGAAATGTTGCTTGAACTCAAGGTCCATCCCGGCGCAAATATCCTTGATCGGAATGCCCGAAGTATTCGAGCTGACGATGGTTCCGGGCTGGCGCACCGCCGCTAATTTTTGGAAAAGATCCTGCTTGATCTTCAGATTCTCTACAACCACTTCAATGATCCAGTCCACCTCGGCCAGGCGGGCGAGATGATCTGCGAAGTTCCCTACCTCGATCAGGCGCGCAAACTCCGGAATGGCCAGGGCCGCCGGCCGCGCTTTTAGCAAATTCTGCTTTCCCGTCAAGGCCAAGCGGTTCCGCACTGCCGGATGATTTAGAGTCAGTCCCTTCTTCTCCTCCTCCGGCGTAAGTTTATTGGGAACAATGTCCAGCATGATGGAAGGGACGCCCACATTCGCCAAGTGGGCGGCAATCGTCGCGCCCATCACTCCGGCTCCCAGCACCGCTGCTTTTTTGATCTTCTTTTCCATGCTTCCTCCAATCCGAGAGGTCTACAATCCACCCCTCCGGCATTCCCCCTTAAAGGGAAAAATCAAAGCGCCAAAGAAAAATAATCCCAACGCCCAAACATTTCTCGCCTCATTCGGCATTCTCAATAAGCTTCTTGCAGATGGCGATGGCTTTCTGCAGGTCTTTTTCCGGAACCCCGCGGGTCAAATGGTTGTAAGCCACGCTGACCACTTGATCTAATTTTTCTTCCAATTCCTTTCCCCGGGGGGTAAGGAATATTTTATAAGACCTCCGGTCTGTCGGGTGGTCCTCCCGTTTCAACAGGCCTGCTCCTTCCATGCGGTCGATCAGGCTGGTCATGGTGGATTTCTCCAGCTTGGCCTTTTCCCCCAGGTCGCTGATGGATATTCCGTCATTGTCCCACAACGCCTGGAGAACAGCGAAATAGGCCACGGATATATCGGCAAGGCCGTTTTCCTTCAGGATGCGGTTGACGAAGTTATTCATCGCCCCCGTCGCTCTTGAAAGGAGAAATCCCACTTGATATTCCATCTTCATCGAAGAACCCTTTTCTTATCCAAAGATTAACTACAGGGGGAAACGGCAACCCTAAAAGTTCGATAGCATACTATTTGAGTTAAAACTATTTGTCAAGAAAATTCTCAACCTCGTCCGAATCACAACTCTTTTCGCGTCCTTCATATTTCTTCTGTTTTTACCCTTGACTCTTCCCCCTCCTGGCCGATAATGGGTAAAAGCACTTTGGGGGTGGAGGGATGCGGAAGACCAAAATCGTATGTACCATCGGACCGGCCAGCCAATCCGAAGGGGTTCTCCGGCGCCTGATCCAGGAAGGCATGGACGTGGCCCGCTTAAACTTTTCTCATGGTTCCCACGACAGCCATGCCGAAGCGTTCAACCGCCTCAGGAAATTATCCCGGAGTCTGAAAAAACCCCTGGCCGTTCTTCAGGACCTTCAGGGTCCGAAAATGCGCATCGGCGCCCTTAAGGAGGGACAGGCCCTTCTTAAAAAAGGTGAATCTTTCACCCTGACCACCCGCGAAATCCTCGGATCGAAAGAAGCAGCCTATACCACCTACCCTCATCTGCCCGGGGACGTGAAAGCCGGGGATACCATTCTGCTGGGCGATGGGTATCTGCGGCTGCGAGTGAAGCGCGTCAGAGGCAAAGAAGTCATCAATGAAGTGATCGAAGGGGGAATCCTGCGGGATCACATGGGCATCAACCTTCCCGG
>CAZIDC010000237.1:0-5141 GCA_964537885.1 uncultured Syntrophaceae bacterium
TTCGGATTTCGGATTTTTCATTGCCCTTTTTGGGTTCCGGCTACGCTGGGTTAGTTTATTCCTTACCAAACTATAAAGCACATTCTTGCGGCAAGAAGGTGCTTCCCTGTCTTCAGGCGCCGGCTTATTTCACCCCTTCCCCGGCTTTTTCCGGGATAGTCTTGGGCAGGGAGATCATCGCGCTTTTCTTGAGTTCTCTCCCCGTAGACCGGGCATAAATTAGCGCTGTTGTCCGGTAAAGAATATGGGCGAACTTGGAGAAAGGGAGGTAGGCGAAGAGGAACCATACGAAGACTAAGTGGAAAAAGTACATGGGATAGGCAACCGAGGGGATATTCCCCAAACGCAAAATTTCAGTGAGGAGTCCCGAAATGCCCGTAGCCAGAACCACAACGAGGAAGAGCCAGTCAAAGTAGGTGGCTTTCCCGGCATCATCTCCTCCGGAGAGCCGGTTGCCGATGGCCAGAAAAGAACCCACAATCAGGGCGATGGCCCCGATGTTCCCGATCCACTTAATAGGGTTGCTCAAGGAATAGGGAGTTTGCTGGCCGAAAACGTAAACCCCGGCCGCCACGCAGGTTGTGGTAATGGCCAGCAGAATAAAACCCCACAGGATATTCAGGTGAGCAAGGTACCTGGCCCGGTTGACCACGCAATCTTTGAACTTGCTGTGTTTGAGGATGTCGAAGATCACGGGCAAGACATGCCGGCGGAGGATATCCGGGATGGAAGACCCGGAAAGGTTCCTTTGCTCCATCCGGCTGCTTTCGAAGCCCAGCCACATCTTCCGGATTCCGGCCAGCGAGCAGACCACCGCCCAGATAGCCGTCAGGGGGAAAAGCACGTCGACCACCGGCCATTGCGGGATAAACTTGCGGTAGATGATCTCCCCTGGGGGGATTTGCAAGGTCCCCGCGGCCCCCATCATGAACAGGAGCAAAATAACCGGGACAAAGAAAAGCGCCGGAAGAAACTTCGGATCGCCTACCATCCGGGCCACAAATCGGGGAAAAGCGCAATTGAGGATGGCCATCTGCCGGAGGGCAGCCAGGACGTCCCCTGGTTTTGCCCCGCGGGGACATAACTTGGAGCAATCGTTGCACTGGTGGCAAAGCCATATATCTGGGTCCCTGGCCAGCCGGTCCTTAAGACCCCACTGGGCCCAGAGCATCTCTTTTCTGGGAAAAGGCCGGTCATCCGGAGAAAGGGCGCAGGCGACCGAACAACTGGCGCATTGAAAACACTTCTTGAGGGTCTCCCCTCCCTTGGCTTTTACTTCTTTGATGAACTTGAGATCCGGCTCCACCAGAAGGGCCTGGTTCATCTCCGCTACCTCCTAAAATCCCTTGTAAGGGTTGGGTCCAACCTTTTGGATGGTTTCGAGGAACTCGTCGATAATCCCGGGTAAGCGGCCGTAATCGGAAATTTCGATCTGCTCGATGCGCAGCCGGGAAGATTCGAGGGCCAGCCGGTTCAAAGTTTCCTGGACTTTCGTCAACCGGTAATTGGCTAATTCGCTCCCCTTGGCCATATGGCACTGATTGTCCTGGCCGTGGACGCACCCCAACAAAAGGATCCCGTCGATCCCCTTGGAAAGAGTATCCGCAATCCAGATCAGGTTGAGGGACCCGAGACAGCGCAGAGGAATGATGCGCACGTAAGAATTGTACCGGCCGCCGCGCAATCCCACCATATCCAGGGCCGGGTAGGCATCGTTTTCGCAGGCCAGGACCAGGATGCGGGGTTTTTCCTCGTCTTCTTCCGGAACTTCGATGGCCTTGATCATGGAACCAATCATGGCTACCGAATAGTCTTTAAACGAGATGATCCTCTCGGGGCAGGACCCCATGCACACCCCGCAACGGCGGCAGCGCGTCGGGTTCGGCAAAGGATTCCCTTTTTCGTCCTCGTTGTACATCCCGAAGGGACACTCTTCCGTGCAGCGTTTGCACTGGGTGCACCGCTGCATGAAAAGCTCCGGATAGCTCATATCGCCCGCCCTGGGGTGTACGGCCTTGCCCTCGGAAGTCAGCTCCACGCACTGAATCGCCTTGAGAGCCGCGCCGGTTGCATCCTGCTTGCTGAAGGCCATATCCATGGGCTGCCGGACCGGGCCGGCGGCATAAATTCCCGTCCGGCGGGTTTCGTAAGGAAAGCAGATGAAGTGGGAATCGGGAAAACCGTATTTCAGATCGGGAAGCTCCGGACCCTGGCGGTAAGCGAGGTTCAGGGTTTTCGACTTGATGATCTTGGTAGGAATCAAAAGCTGAGCGGCAATGTCTTTTTTCTTGTCCTTATCCCCTTCCTCCGAAATGGTCAATACTTCTTCTTCCCCCAAGGCCGTCCTGGGGACCATTCCGGTGGCCAGCACGACGAGATCGGCCTGGACCCGGATTTTTTCGCCCAAAAGGGTATCGTCCACCTCCAAGGTAACCGCCCCATTGCCGCCTGCGGCAACCGAGGCCACCTGTCCTCTCGTTAGAAAAATCCCCTCATCCTCCTGGACGCGGCGGTAGAAGTTCTCATACTGGCCGGGGGTGCGAATATCCTTGTAGAAGATGTAGACCTTGGTCTCCGGATCATTCTCCCTGACGTAGAGGGCCTGCTTCAAGGAAGTCAAACAGCAGGTTGTGGAGCAGTAAGGTAGGTGTTGAGCATCCCGCGAGCCAGCGCAAAGAATGAAGGCCACGCTCTTGACGGCTTGGCCGTCTGATGGACGGGTGAAATCCCCCCGTGCGGCCATCTCCTCCATAGCGACAGTGGTGATCACGTTCGGGCTCTGGCCAAAGCCAAGGTGGGTCAGTTTGGTGGCGTCATAAGGCTCAAAACCCGTAGCTAAGACGATGGCCCCGGTCCGCTCGGTCAGGACATTTCCGTTTTGCCGGATGGACACATCGAACATTCCCGGAGCCCCGGCAATCTTCTCGATGGATGCCGCAGTATAGACCTTGACTTTGGACTCTTTGTCGAGCGCCTGCTCCAACGAGACCCAATCGGATGGTTCCAGGTCGCGATAAGGGGGGGTCTTGGGATATTGCTTGAATAATTTAGCGGCGAACCCTCCGAGGGAAGACTCCCTCTCCACCAGCACAACTTCGTATCCTGCTTTGGCCGCCTCCAAGGCCGAGGTCATACCCGTGACTCCGCCCCCGACCACGAGGATCCGCTTGTTGATCTCTTCCCTGTAGGGCTCCAGCGGGTCCATGTTCTGAACCCTCACGATTCCCATGCGCAGCTGGTCTTCGGCCAGCATCTGGATGTCTTCATCAAACTTCTTGCCCTCGGCAAGCTTCGGTTCGTGGCTCCAGGCCACCTGTTCTCTCAGGTTGACCCGATCCAAAACCGTGGTCATGGGATCGAAGGAAAAAACTTCGGTCTTCACCCTGGGCGAACAGGCAGCGATCACAATGCCGTTCACCGTCCCGGCAGCGATATCCTTCTGGATCTGGCCCGCTCCTTCGTCACTGCATAAAAAGGGATGGACCTGACAGACCGGTACCTTGTATTCCCCTTTAGCCAAGGTGGCGAGCTTCTCAACGTCAATCACATTTCCTAAGTTACAACCCGAGCAGATATAGACTCCGATTTTCTTTTCCATCGGATCACCTCCCCACCGCTGACTGAATCGCCTTGAGAGCCGCTCCGGTCGCATCCTGAATGGTCGCCCTCACGTCCAGGGGATATTTGTTGCACCCGGCCCCGTAAATTCCAGGAGCCTCAAGGATAAAACCATCCGCATCATAACTGGAAGCTAAACCCGGGATCTTCTCCTTCGCTGTGGAAGGAACCATGCCGGTGGCCAGCACGAGCATGTCCACCTGCACCCGGGAGATCGCTCCCGCGGCCGTATCCTCGGCCTCCACGATTACATCCTTGGTGCCGGGGTCCTCCGTGACCTTGGCGATTTTCCCCCTGATCATCTGGACGTTGTGGTCGCCCTGAATCTTAACGAGAAAATCTTCGTTGGTCCCCATGGCGCGCAAATCGATGTAAAAGATATAGACCTTGGAATCTGGAAATTGCTCCCGGATGTAGTGGGCCTGTTTTAGAGAAGCAAGGCAGCAGACCCGCGAGCAGAAGGGGAGATGGTTTTCATCCCTTTGCCCGGCGCACTGGCAAAAGGCAATGGTTTTAGCCTCCTTGCCGTCCGAGGGCCGGACAATACGGCCGCCGGTTGGGCCATTCGAAGCGGCCAGACGCTCCATCATAACGTTGTTGATGACGTTAGCCGCTTTTCCGAATCCGAGGTTATCAATCCTGGCGGCATCGTAAGGCTCCCAGCCCGTTGCGGCCACGATCGCGGCGACCTTGAGATCGACCGTCTCAGGGCCCATGGCCAAATCAACGGCGCCGTAAGCACAGGCCTCCTGGCAGCGCTTGGCATCCTCCGTCCCGATGATCTCGGGCGCCAGCACGTAACGCTGGGGAAAAGCCATTTCATGGGGCAGATAAGCGGCCTTGATTTTGCTCATGCCGTAGTTAAACGGGTTGGGAATCTCCCGCTCGCAAACCTCGGCGCACTTGCCGCAGGCCGTGCATCGCTCATTCACGAAGCGGGGTCTAATCTTAACCTTCACTTCGTAAGCCCCTTCCCGGCCGCGGATCTCGGCCACCTCGGCCATGGTATAAAAGGTAATCCGGGGATTATTTTTGATCCTCTTGAAATTGATCTCCATCCCGCAGGTAGGCGGGCAAAGTTTGGGGAAATACTGATTCATGCGTACTACCCTTCCGCCCAGGAAGGGCTCCTTCTCCACAAGATAGACGGGGTAGCCAACTTCCGCCGCCTCAACAGCGACCGTGATTCCCGCTATCCCGCCGCCAAGCACAAGGATCGCTCCTCGTTGGTCCGGTTTATCTGCCATCGCATACCCCCTGCCATATTTTGAGTATTGTCAAAATCTAACCACAGAGAACACAGAGAAGAATCTCAACTCTTTCTCGGCGTTTTCAGGTAATCATTGGGTAAGCTTAAACTTTAAATTATTTTCACTATTTTCCTCTGTGTCCTCTGTGGTTTCATATTTGTCCTCAGAAAGGCCCTCATCGAAAGGTGCCGGTCCCTGCCTTTCTTTCCGCACCCTTCGAAAAGAGTCCTCCGATTCTTTTATCCAGAAGAATCTACATGGGGAGGATTGAAA
>CAZIDC010000238.1:0-5108 GCA_964537885.1 uncultured Syntrophaceae bacterium
GGCGGTTGCACGATTGGAAGAAGAAGGATGATGGTGACAAGGAAATAAGACAACTCAGACAACGTCACCCCCGGTAACCCGTTCTTATGAATGCCAACTGTATCTTCCCTCTTACCGCTTCGAATTTGCGGTTTGGTAGGCATCGATGAATTTTTCGGTTAACATTTTTACGGCTTCGATGATCTCGCCAATATCTTTGCCCGTTACCCCTCCGACTTCGTTTTTATACCAGGTTGGAGAGTAGAAAATGGTTTTCTTAAGCTCTGGATTTCCGCGGAACTTGACTTGCTGATTCAAGGCAATGTCTATACTGAAGGCGAAAGAAGACCTTCTCCGGGGCAATTTGTATGAATTGACCTTTATGTAAAGGTATGGCTTTCGTAGAGGTTGAATTTTTTCATTATCTTCTTTTGAAAGGATCTGTATCCCCGCATTTTGCAGCTTCGCTTCCACCTCTTTTTGAATTTGGGTCGCCGTGAGGTTGAAGTCCTCCAGTTCGGATTTTAATTCTTCCACGATAACTTCAACTCCTTTAAGACCTTCAAGGGAATCCGCACAACTGAGGGGAAAGGATGGATTGGTGAAGAAGAATGGGAGTGCCATTACAAAGATAAAAAAATATCCTTTTTTCCATGTCCTCATTTTACCTTCCTCTATGGAACGAATGGTCCATCCTCGGTTGCCCCTCCGAGTATTGAACTGCTCCAAAGACCGTGCCTTTTCCTTGGGGATATCCAATTTGAAATCAGGATTCGCATAAATATATCGGCAGGGATTGTCAAAACTTGTTTTTTCCCAAATTTCCTTCTCCGCCTCCCTTTGTCAGCACAATCGCAAACCGATTAATTTATACCGCAAATCGCACCCTTCCAGCAAGCGCATTATTTATTTTGTCTCACATTTCATGATGATGCTGCTCGGAAGGATTCTTTGTCCATTCCGGCATTCTTCCTTTTTCCCCGCAATTGAATAAACAATTCCAAAACGATCAAAACGTAGGGTATTGCTCGAAAGGAAATGTCCAAAATAGATTTGGATCGGATTTTCCAGGCTGATGGCCGCCATTTTCTCCAGTCTCTGGTTATAAACCCCTGTGATTTTGAGATTATATTGATAATAGGTGTACCCGATCAATACATTATTCAAGATCAGAACCATAAGGATCAGGTGCCCCACAGTTCGAAAGAGCTTGTTCTGTAGGCTGTATCCCAGTAGAGCAGCGATGATCGGGAAAAGCCACATTTGGGGGACGAACCTGGCAAGGGAGGAGGCTGGATTAATCAAGCAGGTGGCTAAAATCAATGCTAAACAGAAAAGGCCTAAATAGATATTGGGCAAGGATGCCCCATTGGCAGCGGGTTCCTTCCAGCCAAGGTTGTTTTCTTCGGGTCCTGTCTTTTTGGATCGTGAATAAAGATTCAGCAAAACCCCGATAATGATCGGAAAAGATAGCAATATCGCCCCTCCAAACAATGGGCCGAATCCTCCTTGTTTGGCATTCGTGTCGGTAAAAGCCCCCAGTTCATCTTTGGAAACGGTGAAAGGGATCTTTAAATAGGCCTGTTTTTCGAGCCCGCGAACGTTATCGGACTTGGCAAAAATAGAATAAAAAAGCAAGGTAAAAGAATTTTTGCCGATGAAATTGGCCGGGAACTGGGGATAAGTATAGTCCGAACGGTCGGTCCCCAAGGCGGGATAGAAAGGGTTTCCCCTTTGGAGGGTATTGGTGACGTATGGGTTGAATCCGAATAGAACGAAACCGAGAAAAAAGGCGAACAGGGTGTAAATCAAGGTCTTACACAACTGCTCGAATTTCGACTTCACCCAAAGCATTCCCATATAGCCAATCATGATCAGTCCCGTGTAGATGCCGGCGGTCAGCTTAACATTTACAAGAACCGGAATTACCATCAACAGCAACCAATAATGGATCCATTTTGATTCCCGATAGATGAAACCCAGGACCGCGACGAGGATGACCATCAGCGACATGAGCTGGCCATCCAGGTAAAAGCTCAAGGATTGGTAGATCGACACCGGATTGAAAGCCACGAGAAAGCTGATGAGGACGGCCAAAGACCGGGATAATGTTTCGAACCGCAGGAGAAAAGGCAGGGTCACGAAAAGGGCGGCAATCATCAGCCAAAAGTGAAAAAGCTTGCCCGATTCAATATCTTTCGTGACCTTGAATACCATCGCTGCATAAAACCACACTCCCTTTGAATAATGATTCAGCCAGCGGTGCATGTTGTTGGATTGCAGGCTGTTTAATTGCTCATAAAAGGGGTTCCATCCCCGGTTGAGTTGAAGGAGGGCTTCCTGATGGTATGCTTGGCCGTCATAGGAAATATCAAAAAAACCCTGGCTGACTATAAGGGAGAGGTAAAAGGAAAAGACCAAAAAAAAGATAACCCATGAAAAATTGAAAACCCTTTTTGGTCCCGAATTGGAGAAGAGAGATAATATGGCATAGAGAAGGGTGAAACCTGCGGCAATAAAAAAATGGATGGAAGTGATCGGGATCCGGAATGAAAAAGCTAAGGAGGTTAACAATATGGAGGCGAATAAGAAGAACACGATACTCGAACCCAAGATCAAAAAATAATCGGATACCCTTCCAGAGGGTGGCTGAAAGATTTGTTGTCCGGTAACGATATGGGGGGATAAATTTGCCAAAGAAAATGCTCTTTTCTTTAAGATACTTACGATATTCAGCGTTGTTGGATCGGCAAAGATTTATGGGGCTCCCTGCCGGGGCAATGACAGAAATCGAATTGCTTCATCCTACGTTCTCTGGTGTTAAAACTGAAGAGACAGACGGACTCAAGTATGCGCAGCGAGCAACGTAGGGTACCTCAACAATCTTGTTATCATTTCCCTCTTTATGATTTCTTTCACTCTCCCGCATGTCGGGCTATCTTTTTTAATCGCAGCAGCCCGTTGGATGCCAGAGGCTTCGAAGAGCTTCGATCAGGATCTTGATCCCTTTCAGAAGTTCCTAAAGCCCCATGATCAAGTGCCCCTCCCTAGATTTCCTGCGAAACGGCTTTACATCCACGGTATCTAAGTAGACTCTTTAGGGTTGAAAGCATACACCGGGGGTTTGACCGGAGCGGCTTTCTTCGGCTCCCCCCTCGTAATCCAGGCCCCTTGACGCCGGCAAGTCAAGAAGGCGTAGGGCATAATCCACTGGCAGGCGAAAATCCAGAAAAATTCGTAAACCAGCACCCAGGCGAGGTCGGAGTCCCGTTCATTGCGGTAGTAAATAGCCGCCATGGGGGCGCTCATGATGGCTATCATGATCATGTATCGGAAGAGCCAAAATGGATTGGTGAAAAGAAGGTAATAGCTGTGCACGATCAGGAAATAGGGGATGACCAAGGTGGAGGCGATGAGAACGGAGTTGATCCGGAAACCCCATAGGTACTCGGACCGGAAGGGCTTGAAAAGGTAGGTCAGGAGTACCCAGGTCTCCCGGATATTGCTCCGCGCCCAACGCAAGAACATCTTTGCCATTCCCTGATAGGTAGTGGGCATCTTGGCCCAGACCACGGCTGTCGATTGAAAGAAAGAGTGATAGCCCTGTGCGCAAATCAGGTTGGTCATGGACCGGTCCTCTCCCGTAAGGCAGGGGACGCCCAGGAAGGTCTGGCTCATCCATTTTCCCAGAACAGGTTTCACCGCCGAAGCCCGGTATAGGGAAAGAGCCCCGGGGGTCGTCAAGAGGCCGCGAATTTGGGTCTGATAGGCGCGGGAGAAGGTAAAAGAAAGAATGAAGGATACCTTCAAGAAACGGGTGAACACACTGTCGTTTCGGTTCATGACCTTTACGTTGCCGGCCACCAGACCGATCCGTTTGTCCCGGACAAGGGGGACGACCCCGTTGCGCAAAGCATCCGGTTCGATAACACTGTCGGAATCGACCGTGACCCAGACTTCCCCGGTGGCCTTTTGGAAACCCGCGAACAAAGCATGGCGCTTGCCTTTGTTGAACGGCTGGCGCAGGGTTATCACCTTGATCGGAGCTTCGGAGGCGGCCGCGCGAATGTGCTCCCAGGTGTCATCCGAACTTCCGTCGTCCACGGCAATGACCTGGAGCTTTTCCCGTGGATAATCGCTGTGGGTCACGGAGTCGATGGATTTGCGAACAAGAGAGCCTTCGTTGAAAGCGGGGATGATGACCGAAACCGCCGGTAATTCCGATTCGCCGATCGGGTCCATCGGGCGATAACTCAACCAGAGGCATATTCTCCAAATCATGGCCGCATAGTGAATCGTTCCGTAGACAGCCAATGACCAGTACCATATATTCCCCAGGGGGACGTTGGGAATCACCCGAAAGATTTTCGGGATGACCCCGGTCCAAACAGCCGCCACCAGCAGCAGCCCGGCGGCCGCAACGATCATCCCCTTTACCCACCTCTCCCAATCCTTGGGGATCTGGGCCTGCCAAATTTCGGGATGTGCGGTTTTCGGTTTCACAAAAGACATCATCGAGGACATGGGAAATTCTCCTCTTGGATTCCGATAGAGAATCCGGAAAGACAACCACCTTCCCAGGCCAAAATTCAGAGAAGGGGGTTGGACTGGGAAGACACAACCTCCTTAGAATTCGAAAAGACCCCGCCCTTGGGGCATGAACCGGCGAATAAGGAAATTCCAAAAACCCTGGTCATGGGAAAACGGCCAACGAGGCTAATCCCGGCTCTTTTATCCTAAAAGCTAAAATTTGCGGTCAAAAGGATTTCAGATGGGCGAGGGAAGGAAATTGTCTCAACAACGAAGGACAGGATGCTTGGAGTCTGCGGGAAGGATCGGATTGGGCTGGTAGAACATCACCTGCAAAAAGGAAATCACCGGCTGATGGATGTGCTGTCCCGGCGGGACAAGAACCCGGGAGTTTTCCTTGAACAAACTCAGGAGACCCTCATCCTCTTCGGCGGAAAGGTGTTTCCGGACCAGGAAATCAACATCCGTATAGTAGTCATAATAGAGGTAGGCCACATTCCAAGGAATGAGTAAAGATACAGCGAGGAGAAAAATACCCAGATTCCGGCGATGTTTCACTTTAAATTCTTTCTTGGCGATTTTCGAGCCGGCGACTCTTT
>CAZIDC010000239.1:0-5103 GCA_964537885.1 uncultured Syntrophaceae bacterium
AATGAGCGCGATGTATTATTAATCAAGGGTGAAAAAAATGTCAACTTTTTTTCCTTTCCCAGGGGACGTTGATGAAAATCATGACCTTTCACCTTCGGCTTCAATTTCCTGAATTGCCCAAATCGTTGTCCGCCCCAGGCGGACATGGTTTTTTCTTGTTTTCCCTGGATTCCCGTTTTCACGGGACGGATCAAGTCCTTGACAACCTGCTCCGTGATCCCTTTCGACAACTGCTGCCTATCCTCCTCCGCTTCGTCACCAGGGCGATTTCTCGCCCGAGGGCAGCGGGATCCCGGCCACATTCAGCACCATCGCCACCAGCGTGTAATAGCCGCTGACCGCGATGAGATCGATCACGCCCTGTTCGCCGAGAGTCGCCACCGCGCGTCTGAACAGCGCGTCGTCGACGAAATGCTGCCGGTGCAGATTCGTACAGAAGTCGTAGACCAGTTCCTCCTCCGGCTTCATGTTCGCCGGCCGCTTGTTCCGAGCCAGGTCGCCGGCGATCGACTCGGCGAGGCCGCCTTTGATCGCGAGCGGCCTATGCGCGCACCACTCGTACCTGGAATCCCAGAAGCGGGCGTTGATCAGGATGGCCAATTCGTTGAGCCGCTCCGGCAGCGAGGTATTGAACCGCAGGTACTCACCGAGCTTCTGAACCCGGTCCGCCAGCTCCGGACTGCGCAGCAGCGGTCCGAAGGGACCCCGCACGCCGCCGCGCGGTCCGCCCGCGATGGATTCATAAACCCGCTTCTGCGCCTCGGTCATCTGCTCCCGCTTGAGGTCCGGAAAGCGAAGCTCCTGAGTCTGGGTGCCGGCCAGAGTTTCTTTCCCGGAGCCAATAACGCCCTCCGGCGCATCGATCAAAGTGCTCCCCATCAATATTTCCTCCGTTGGTTTGATTTTTTGATAAGAACTCCCTTGGAATGGCCGTAAGAATACTGAAAAGACAATGGGGTGTTCATGGGAACTTTCGTGCAGAACAGGCATTGATATAGCTAAGCCCATTCTGCACCAATGCTCCTCGAGGGGGTGAGGGTTAGGGGATTTAAAATTCTATTTTTTGGTGTAGTCATACCAGCCTTTGCCGGACTTCTCCCCGTAGTGACCCTTCATGTATCTTTCCACGACGCTGGGAGAGGGCAGGTCGGCCCGGTTTCCGGTTTCTTTAAAGCGTTCCATGGACCGGATGTAGGTGAGGTCGATCCCGGTCAGGTCATTCAGCCGGAAGGGCCCCATGGGATGGCCGGCGCCGTAGACGCAGGCTTTATCGATGTCCTCAAAGCTGGCGATTCCCATCTCCAGCATCCACTGGGCCTCCTGGCCGATCACCCGGAAGATCCGGTTGAGCAGGAATCCTTCCACCTCTTTCTTGAGGAGGACCGGAATCTTCTCCAGTTTTGTGGAAAGGTCCATGGTGATCTGGGCCGCTTCGTCGGAGACGTGAGGTCCCTTCACCACTTCCACGAGTTTCATCACCAACGCCGGGTTGAAAAAGTGCATGTTAAGCACTTTGGCCGGCCGTTTTGTTGCGTCGGCGACGAGGGAGCTCACGAGGTATGAGCTGTTGGTTGCAAGAATCGCCCGGGGCGGGGCCAGCCGGTCGAGATCGGCAAAGACTTTTCTCTTGATGTCAAGAACCTCTATGGCTGCTTCGATGACGAAGTCGGCGTTTTGCGCCGCCTCTTTCAGGTCCAGCGTGAAGGAAATATTCTTGCGGGCCTTTTCCGCGACCTCTTTGGTCATCTTGCCTTTTTCCACCCGGCCGGGCAGGTACGTGTCAGCGAACTTTTCGGCCTTCTTTAAAATATCCGGGATGATGTCCGTGCAGATGGTTTTATACCCGTGGATGGCGCATAAGAGAGATATCTGATGCCCCATGTTCCCCGCACCCACTACGCAGATGTTTTTGATATCGTCAATAGTCATTTCCAACCTCCTGTGTATAAGTGATTAGGGTCAGTGTCAGTGGTTAGGATGAGGTAAAATTGCTCCTTCATTTAATTACTGGCACTAAACACTGACAGTGACAATGTCCTTACGGTTCTCTTTCTATAATCGTGGCCACGCCCTGCCCGCCGCCGACGCAAGCATTGGCCAAACCATACCGGGCACCCTTGGTTTTCAATATTCGGGCCAGAGTCCCCACCAGACGGGCTCCCGTTGCCCCCAGAGGATGGCCGATAGCTAATCCGCCACCCATTACATTGACGCGCTCCCGGTCGATTCCCAGTTCCTTGATGCAGTTAAGGGCGACGACGGCGAAAGCCTCATTGATCTCCCAGAAATCGATGTCTTTAACCTGCAAGCCTGCTTTTTCCAAAGCCTTTTTGCTGGCGGGTATTGGGCCGGCACCCATGATGGTGGGGTCCACTCCCGCAAATCCAATAGACCGGATGGTGGCCATGGACTGGACCCCCTTTTTTTTGGCGGTCTCTTTGGACATCAGGATCATGGAGGTGGCCGCGGCATTCAGGGGGGAGGATATCCCGGCGGTGATTACCCCGTCCGGTTTATAGGCCGGCTTGAGGTCCCGTAACTGTTCCATAGTCGTATCCCCTCGAACGGCTTGATCTTTGTCTACGGCCATCATTTTGCCGTCGCTTTGTTCGGCTTCGACGAGGAGGATTTCATCTTTGAAAAAACCTTCCTTTTGGGCCTTGGCGGCGAGCTGGTGCGAACGAACGGCCCAGCGGTCCATTTCTTCTTTGGCTATACCACTCTGCGCGGATAGTTTTTCCGCGGTAAACCCCATATTCATGGTGGTCATCATATCCCAGTGTTTATAGACGGGGTCGGTAAAAAGACGCGGGTTGGGAGCAATGGCGCCTTTCTCCAGGAGAGGTCCGCCCATGGGAACACGGGTCATGTGTTCCATTCCGCCAATCATCACGATATCGGCAAAGCCCATGGCGACTTCCATGAACCCGATGTGAATCCCGGCCATGGCCGAGCCGCACTGCTGGTCCACGAACTTGGCAGCGATCGTATTGGGAAGGTTGGCCAGAAAAATGGGGAAACGGCCTCCATAGCTCCATTGCTCGTTTACGCCCGTAGCTGATCCCACGATAAAATCATCGATCTCTTCGGCCTTGAGCCCCGTTCTTTTGATGATCTCGGGGAGTAACTTGGCCAAAAGATCATCGGATCTCACTTTATGAAACCAATCCCGTGGCGGATCATTGGGCCGGGAGCGGGACTGAGCCGTGCGTAAGTATCCGGCAATGACAACTTCTCTCATCGGTAACCTCCTTGGGTATTATTTCTCGTTGATCATTTTATACAGATACAGATATTTTTGCGCCTATTTACAACAACTCATAGAGCCGGTCATTCCGGGCTTGACCCGGAATCCAGAAACGGCTTTGCCAACAAGGCCTGGATTCCTGCTTGCGCAGGAATGACGGCGGGAGTCGTTTATTTCTTGCTTGTCGCATCTTCTGGATTTTTGGGCCTTTCGGGTATCCCCGCGAGCTTCTTAACCAATTTCTTGCGGGCTTCTATGTCGTACTGGGTAGTGATAGCGATGGCTTCCATGATGGGTGAGCCACCCCCGTGAAAGGCTCCGAATTGATGGATGCCCCCCGAGGCGGAACAGAGCAAGTCGCCAACATAGCGCCAGAGCTGGGCAGCATCTTCCGGCGGTACATCCGGGTTGCGGGTAATATACTTATAAAGAAGATCTTTGGTTTCGGGATTCACAAAATCTCCCTCATAAGGGAAGGTAGCTGGCATTCCTCCGGAGACATCGCAAAGAATTTCCGCTTCCCGGAAAACAGCCTCCCCGGTCAGGCAACGGCCTACGTTGGCATAAATAGAATGGGGAATGTAACTACCGGGGCCGTAAGGCCTAAATCCCACGCCGGGGATGTACACTTCGGGTTTTCCCATTTCGGAAGCAGTGAATCCGGCGGCATAGCCCAGTTCGGACACCCGAATTATCTCAGCCAGCTTGTCCCGGACGTGGGAGGCCTTGGCAATACCGTTGTATTCAGCCGCTAAGGCCACGGTCCCGAGCATCAGATCCCCCAGGGCGGGCTTGCAACCGGAATAACTGTGGCGATGGAAAAGGGCGAAAAGAAGGGCGCAGACGCCGCCGTGGACCGTCTCGCCGCAAAGGAAGACTCTTTCCCAGGGAATGAAGGCATTATCGAAGATCGTGTAAGAATCAGTGGCCCCGGGAGCAAATCCCCTCTTGAAGTATTCCCGGTCCCTCAGGTTATGCACGGTTACCACCTGTTTGACTCCTTCCCAGTCTCCCGGAACGGCGAAAGCCACGGCCCAATCCTTTTCTTCCGGCAAAAGGGCGCGGGTAGGAACCACCAGGATTTCGTCGGCGACGGAGGCCTCGGAATTATGCACCTTGGAACCCCGGACTACGATTCCGTCGCTTTTTCTTTCCACAACATGGACGTACATATCCGGGTCTCTTTGCTGGCTGGGACGCTTCAACCGGTCACCCTTGACATCCGTCTGAGCGCAGCAGCCGACCAGGTCATCCTTCTGGAATCGCTCCACCCATTTTTTAAAATTATGGTGGTACTGGGTGGCCCCATTGTTCTGCTTATCTGCTTCGTAGGAAACGTTGTAGATCGCATTGGCCCCGTCGCATCCCATGCACCGCTGGATGCAGCCTCCGGCGACCTGGCAGAGCACCCGGGTCATGTCCTGCTTCTTGTGCAGATCCTCTTTGCTATGATGGATGTGGCAGAAGCGGTTGATTTTCTCGCCGGTCAAGTGAGAAGTAGCCGTGCAAAGGTCCTGGTGCTTCGGATCGGCGGCGTAATCGAAGGTCAACCCGATGGTGTTGATGGTGGCCATCTGGACTTCATCGTCCCGGTCGATTTTCTTCCCGTCGAAATAAATATTCCGCCGCATCTTCTTCAACCCTTCAAGGTACTGCTGTTTGGTCCTCATCTTTCTTTCCTCCTTTTTTCCTAAAAGTTGGTTTCATGAGCAACAAATCGGAACACGTTAAATCTCCCCATCTTCCCTCCTGGTGAAGGTGTGAAAAAATTCAACTGCCCGCCGAAATCAGCTTTTCCGTACCCTGGACATGAGTGAAACCTCTCCTTTCCCCCTCCCCCAGTTTTTTCACAGGTT
>CAZIDC010000240.1:0-5097 GCA_964537885.1 uncultured Syntrophaceae bacterium
CTTGCCCGTGCCAGGCTGCTGGAACGCTCCTTCTATTGTGGTGTAGGCAGGAGTCCGCCTAAGGCTGACTCCCCGCCTGATCTGGGGAATTAACTGGAGGAAAGGACCGATCTTCAAAACGTGGGGCAATTAACTTGAAACCAAAGAATAGCGCGTGATATATTGGTAACATCAAAAAAGTAAAAATTACGAGCGGCCCGCGTTGAAGAAATTTGCTCTAAAGCCTATTGGAAGAGTCCGAAACTCCATTCGGGAGATGAAGCGGGAGGGATGGGAGTCTGTGGTTTCAGATATCATCCTCGACCCGCAGTATGAAGAGGCGTTGGATGGAACCGAGGATTATTCTCATCTCTTGATTCTCTTCTGGTTGAGCAGGGTGCCAAAAGTTAGGAGGGAGATGAAAAAGATTCATCCCAAATCCCGCCAGGACCTGCCTTTGGTCGGGATTTTCGCCACGCGCACCCAGTACCGGCCGAATCCCATTGGCCTGACCCGGGTCGAATTGATCGGGCGGAAGAAAAACGTCCTGCGCGTCCGGGGCTTGGATGCGCGGAACGGCACGCCGGTGGTTGATATTAAACCAATTTCACCCCGCCATGAATTTATTAAAGGCACCCGAGTTCCGGAATGGTATTCCAGGTTGTGGAAGAAGCCCCAAAAATGACCCAGGTTATTTTAATCGCAAGAAGGTATGGCAAAGGAGGGGACAGGAATGGAAACAACGGGAATGATGAAAATCGCTACTGTGCAAGCCCGTGAAATCCTCGATTCGCGCGGGAACCCCACGGTGGAAGTGGATGTTTTTCTGTCGGGGGGGATAAAAGGAAGGGCAGCCGTTCCTTCCGGCGCCTCCACCGGCGAGAGGGAAGCGCTGGAACTTAGAGATGGAGACCCGAAGCGCTTCCTGGGAAAAGGAGTGCAGAAGGCTCTAAAAAATGTGAGGGAGGTCATCGCCCCCAAGATTAAAGGGATAGAGGCCACTGACCAGGTGAACCTTGACCGCCGCATGATTGATCTGGATGGGACGGAAAACAAATCAAAACTCGGGGCCAATGCCATCCTCGGCGTCTCCATGGCCGCCTGCCGCGCCGCGGCCCAGGCCCTAAGAGTACCCCTTTACCGGTACTTAGGAGGGGCGGGAGCCCGGGAACTTCCGGTTCCCCTGATGAACTTCATCAATGGGGGGGCCCACGCCGACAACGCCCTCGATATTCAGGAGTTTATGGTTGTTCCGGCGGGAGCGACCCATTTTGCCGAGGCGCTGCGGATGGGCGCGGAGATTTTTCAACATCTCCGCCAAATCCTGAAGAAGAAAGGCTACAGCACTTCTGTCGGAGATGAAGGAGGATATGCCCCCCGGCTGGAGTCAAACGAAGAAGCCTTGAAGTGGATCGTTGAAGGAATCGTCCAGGCGGGCTATAAGCCTGGGGAAGAGGTTTTTCTGGCTCTCGATTCAGCGGCCAGCGCTTTTTACAAACAAGGAGGCTATATTTTCAAAACCGGCAAAGGGAAAAAGCTCTCCAGCGAAGGAATGATCGATTTTTACGAAGACTTGGTGCAACGGTACCCGATCAAATCCCTGGAAGACGCCCTGGCCGAAGGGGACTGGGAGGGATGGGAAAAATTAACCAAACGATTGGGGAAAAGGGTTCAGATCATCGGCGATGACATCTTCGTAACCAACCCCAAAATCTTCCGCCAGGGAATTGAAAGGGGAGTGGCCAATTCCATTTTGATCAAACTGAACCAGATCGGGACCGTGACCGAAACCCTGGAGACCATCGAGATGGCCAAACGAGCCAAATACACGGCCGTCGTCTCCCACCGTTCCGGGGAGACGGAAGACTCATTTATCGCCGATCTGGCCGTGGCCACGAATGTGGGGCAGATAAAATCCGGTTCGGCCAGCCGCAGCGACCGCCTGGCCAAGTACAACCAGCTTTTGCGGATTGAAGAAGAACTGGGGGAAGCCGCGACCTTCAGGGGCGAAAAAGTTTTCTCCAGTATCGGGGAGGTTTGACGAGGGTGATTCACGAGTGTTCCAGCCGGGGTCAGATGATTTGAAAAGAACCGTAACGGTCATACTCATTGCCGGTCTCTTGGGGGTCGTTATCGGGGGCCTGATCTATCTTTTTTCCCACTGGCCCCAGAGTTCCGCCTTCCTGAACGGCATGGTGTTTCACGGCAATATCGACCGTCTTAAGACCTTCATCCTTTCTTATGGATTTTGGGCCCCCCTGATTTCAGCCTTCCTGATGGTTGCCCAATCCGTAATCCTTTTCCTTCCGGCCTTTCCCATCTTTGTGGTCAACGCCCTGGCTTTCGGCCTGGTTTGGGGAACCTTGCTATCCTGGTCCAGCGCTGTCCTGGGTTCGCTCGTCTGTTTTTCCATTGCCAAAACCTTCGGGAGGCCAGCGGTCCAGCGTCTGGTAAATCGGGTCCACCTCGAAACCGCGGATATGGTTTTAAAACGATACGAGAAATATATCATCCTGCTTTTCGGGTTCGTTCCGGTCATATCCTTCGATGTCATAAGTTACGCCTCGGGTTTGACCCTCTTAGGATTTTGGGAATTCGTTCCCCTGGTCTGTATCGCCCAAATCCCCAGCGCTCTCTTCTACTCGCTCCTTATCTATAAGATCGACCAGGGGATACTGGATGCTTATTGGGTCATCGCCGTCAGCCTCTTCCTCCTTTTGAGCATCGGAAGCCTTGCGATCCGGGCCTTCTTAAGCCGCCGGAATCAGGAAGAAATCTCCAATACGCCTTTTTAAGCCGGGATAAATCCGTATCAAGGAAAATAGAATCTCATGCCCGAACTACCGGAAGTCGAAACCATTGTCCGCGGCCTGCGGGCCAAATTGCCGAACTTGCAATTGGGTAGAATTGAAGTGTGCCTTGCCAAATGCATCCAGCCTTCGGAGTCGTCCTTCACCGATTGCCTGAAAGGGAGAAAAATCCTCGATGTGCAGCGGCGCGGGAAAAACATTATCATCCGCCTGAGCCGGAAAATGGCCCTGCTGGTCCATTTGCGCATGACGGGCAGGTTAAGATTCGTCCCCGCCGATTCTCCCCGCGAAAAGCATACTCATGTAATCTTTTCTTTTAAGAATCATCCCGGCCAGCTTCGCTTTGTCGATTCGCGCCAATTCGGGAGGCTCCTTCTGGAAAAAAAAGGACCAAAGGAAGAGCTGGACTCGCTCGCCGGCCTGGGTCCTGAGCCTTTCGAGATCTCTCCCAACGAATTCATCCACCGGGTCGGTTTAAAGCACCGCGTGATCAAGCCTCTTCTTCTGGACCAGCGCTTCCTGGCCGGGGTAGGGAATATTTACGCGGATGAAGCCCTTCATCGAGCTCGCATCCATCCCCGCCGGCGTTCAGACTCACTGGGGGAAAAAACCCTCTTGAGATTGCTCCACGTCCTCCGTTTTATATTGGGGGAGGCCATCCGGGCTGGAGGGACCTCGGTCAGGACTTATGTGGATGCCAATGGCTCGGTCGGGAAATTTCAGAACCGTCTGCGGGTTTACGGGCGGGAAGGACAACCCTGCCGGACTTGTGGGAAATCCATTGTCAGAGAGCGGGTAGGCGGGAGGAGTAGCTTTTATTGCCCCCGCTGCCAGACTTCCTCCAAGCGGGGCTAAGGGGATATTAGAAGAGTTTGGTCCCTTTAATACTTCTTGCATAAAAAAAAACCTCGCCTTAAAATGAATTTTAGGCTTAATTTCGTTTTGGCGGTTAGTGGGGGCTTATGGATCGCCTGTCAATTTTAAACAAGTCAATTTTCTTCTCTTCGGTGTCAGAAGCCATCAAGGGGGAGATCAGCCAGCTTTTCACGGAAGAAAAATTTCAGAAAGACGACTATATCTTCTTTGAAGGCGATGGACCCGAATGGTTTCATATCGTCAAAGAAGGAAAAGTAAAACTGATCAAGCACTCCGATACCGGCAAAGACGTGATCCTGCAGGTCTATGCTCCAGGTGATATGTTCGGGGAGGCCTCCCTTTTTGATCGCCAACCTTACGCGGCCTCGGCGCAAGCCATGGAGGCCTCGATCATCCTTAAACTTCCCCGTAAAGAGTTCTTTCTCTTCTTCAGCCGTCATCCTTTCGTGGCTACGGAAATGATCATGGAATTGGGCCGCCAGTTGCGAGAAGCCCATACCACCATCAAAAGTTTAGCTGTGGACCGGGTAGAGCAGCGCATCGCCAGCATCCTGCTGAGGCTGGCAGACAAATTGGGCACCCCTAAGAACAACGGGATCCTAATCAACCTTTCTCTTACTCGCCAGGATCTGGCGGACATGGCCGGGACGACCGTCGAAACGGCGATCCGGGTCATGAGCCGCTTTACCAAAACCAAGGTTCTAAAGCCGGTCAGCGGAAAAATTTTTCTTATTTCCCCAAAAACTTTGAGGAAAATCTCCGACGGCAGAGAAAACTCCTAACGGTCGCTCAGTCCTTTTCTTAAAAATCATCGAGCGGGCATGAAGAACAAAATAATAATCCCGGCAATCATCGGCGGCGTTCTTTTTCTTTGGGCCGTCAACGAGATCGGCTTTTTCAAGATTTTTAGTAAGAAACCCGGGAAAACTGAATTTGTCGGCAAGGGATTGGCCGCACCTCCCTTTATGTTATTCAATCTCCAAGGGGAAAAAGTTGATTCTTCAAGCTTCCAGGGGAAGGTGATTCTCCTCGATTTTTGGGCCACCTGGTGTACCCCCTGCCGGGAAGAGATTCCCTATTTCAACGAGCTTCACCTCCGGTATAAAAACGAGGGACTCGCGGTCATTGGAATTTCCTTGGACCGGGGAGGGCCGGAGGAAGTGCGAAAATTCCTGGATAAATATAATGTTGCCTACCTCAATCTCATGGGGGATGAGGCCGTCGTTAAAGCCTACGGCAATATTCCGGGAATAGGCCCCCTGCAAGGGATTCCCACCACCTTCATCATTAACCGCCAAGGCCAGATCGGCCACCGTTTCGTCGGATTCGCGGAGAAAAAAGCAGTTGAGGCGGCGATCAGGCAATTCCTTTAAAGGACATGATTTAGATCATTTTTTTGGTGCTCCAAAATGTTAGGGTATTGTTAAGCAGG
>CAZIDC010000241.1:0-5092 GCA_964537885.1 uncultured Syntrophaceae bacterium
CCCGGCCATGGGCTCCCTTGGCCACCCACCCGTGACTGAAGGGTTACGCGCTATCCAAATTCCCCTTGACAAAATTTCCTCCTGCGCCATTATGACAAAGATTCTTGACAAAACTATTGGGAACGTCTTAAATAAATTGCGGTCGTCCGAATCTGAGCAACCCCAGAAAAGCCGACACCCCCAGTTCCCCTTTGCCCCTCTTTCATAAGGAGGAGGGATGGTGGGATTTAACGTTTTCCGATTCGTTGTTCATGAAACCAACTCTTAAGAGAAAAGGAGGAAAGAAAGATGAGGACCAAACAGCAGTACCTTGAAGGGTTGAAGAAGATGCGGCGGAATATTTATTTCGACGGGAAGAAAATCGACCGGGACGATGAAGTCCAGATGGCCACCATCAACACCATCGGGTTGACCTTCGATTACGCCGCCGATCCGAAGCACCAGGACCTTTGCACGGCTACTTCTCACTTGACCGGCGAGAAAATCAACCGCTTCTGCCACATCCATCATAGCAAAGAGGATCTGCACAAGAAGCAGGACATGACCCGGGTGCTCTGCCAGGTCGCCGGAGGCTGCATCCAGCGGTGCATGGGATGCGACGGGGCCAATGCGATCTACAACGTTTCCTACGAAGCAGATAAGCAGAACAATGGGGCCACCCAGTACCACCATAATTTTAAAAAATGGGTGGAGCGATTCCAGAAGGATGACCTGGTCGGCTGCTGCGCTCAGACGGATGTCAAGGGTGACCGGTTGAAGCGTCCCAGCCAGCAAAGAGACCCGGATATGTACGTCCATGTTGTGGAAAGAAAAAGCGACGGAATCGTAGTCCGGGGTTCCAAGGTGCATAATTCCGAGGCCTCCGTCGCCGACGAAATCCTGGTGGTTCCTACCCGCGCCCTTTTGCCGGAAGAAAAGGATTGGGCCGTGGCTTTCGCCGTTCCGGGAGACTGGGAAGGAGTCAAACAGGTGGTAACCGTGCATAACCTGAGGGACCGGGAATACTTCAAGAGGGGATTTGCTCCCGGGGCCACTGATTCTTACACGATCTTCGATAATGCCTTCATTCCCTGGGAAAGAGTCTTCCTTTGCGGCGAGACGGTCCACGGCGGCGTCTGCGCCCTTCTTTTCG
Organism: uncultured Syntrophaceae bacterium; assembly: GCA_964537885.1. Lineage (GTDB taxonomy): Bacteria > Desulfobacterota > SM23-61 > SM23-61 > SM23-61 > CAZIDC01. The sequence continues at coordinate 1,133 of CAZIDC010000241.1, forward strand.
CCCTTTTCCATCGCCACAGTTATTCCGGTTGCAAGCCCGCCCTGGGGGATCTGATGCTCGGGACCGTGGCCTTAGCGGCTGAATACAACGGTATTGCCAAGGCCTCCCACGTCCGGGACAAGCTGGCTGAGATAATTCGGGTGTCCGAACTGGGCTATGCCGCCGGATTCACTGCTTCCGAAATGGGAAAACCCGAAGTGTACATCCCCGGCGTGGGATTTAGGCCTTACGGCCCCGGTAGTTACATTCCCCATTCTATTTATGCCAACGTAGGCCGTTGCCTGACCGGGGAGGCTGTTTTCCGGGAAGCGGAAATTCTTTGCGATGTCTCCGGAGGAATGCCAGCTACCTTCCCTTATGAGGGAGATTTTGTGAATCCCGAAACCAAAGATCTTCTTTATAAGTATATTACCCGCAACCCGGATGTACCGCCGGAAGATGCTGCCCAGCTCTGGCGCTATGTTGGCGACTTGCTCTGTTCCGCCTCGGGGGGCATCCATCAATTCGGAGCCTTTCACGGGGGTGGCTCACCCATCATGGAAGCCATCGCTATCACTACCCAGTACGACATAGAAGCCCGCAAGAAATTGGTTAAGAAGCTCGCGGGGATACCCGAAAGGCCCAAAAATCCAGAAGATGCGACAAGCAAGAAATAAACGACTCCCGCCGTCATTCCTGCGCAAGCAGGAATCCAGGCCTTGTTGGCAAAGCCGTTTCTGGATTCCGGGTCAAGCCCGGAATGACCGGCTCTATGAGTTGTTGTAAATAGGCGCAAAAATATCTGTATCTGTATAAAATGATCAACGAGAAATAATACCCAAGGAGGTTACCGATGAGAGAAGTTGTCATTGCCGGATACTTACGCACGGCTCAGTCCCGCTCCCGGCCCAATGATCCGCCACGGGATTGGTTTCATAAAGTGAGATCCGATGATCTTTTGGCCAAGTTACTCCCCGAGATCATCAAAAGAACGGGGCTCAAGGCCGAAGAGATCGATGATTTTATCGTGGGATCAGCTACGGGCGTAAACGAGCAATGGAGCTATGGAGGCCGTTTCCCCATTTTTCTGGCCAACCTTCCCAATACGATCGCTGCCAAGTTCGTGGACCAGCAGTGCGGCTCGGCCATGGCCGGGATTCACATCGGGTTCATGGAAGTCGCCATGGGCTTTGCCGATATCGTGATGATTGGCGGAATGGAACACATGACCCGTGTTCCCATGGGCGGACCTCTCCTGGAGAAAGGCGCCATTGCTCCCAACCCGCGTCTTTTTACCGACCCCGTCTATAAACACTGGGATATGATGACCACCATGAATATGGGGTTTACCGCGGAAAAACTATCCGCGCAGAGTGGTATAGCCAAAGAAGAAATGGACCGCTGGGCCGTTCGTTCGCACCAGCTCGCCGCCAAGGCCCAAAAGGAAGGTTTTTTCAAAGATGAAATCCTCCTCGTCGAAGCCGAACAAAGCGACGGCAAAATGATGGCCGTAGACAAAGATCAAGCCGTTCGAGGGGATACGACTATGGAACAGTTACGGGACCTCAAGCCGGCCTATAAACCGGACGGGGTAATCACCGCCGGGATATCCTCCCCCCTGAATGCCGCGGCCACCTCCATGATCCTGATGTCCAAAGAGACCGCCAAAAAAAAGGGGGTCCAGTCCATGGCCACCATCCGGTCTATTGGATTTGCGGGAGTGGACCCCACCATCATGGGTGCCGGCCCAATACCCGCCAGCAAAAAGGCTTTGGAAAAAGCAGGCTTGCAGGTTAAAGACATCGATTTCTGGGAGATCAATGAGGCTTTCGCCGTCGTCGCCCTTAACTGCATCAAGGAACTGGGAATCGACCGGGAGCGCGTCAATGTAATGGGTGGCGGATTAGCTATCGGCCATCCTCTGGGGGCAACGGGAGCCCGTCTGGTGGGGACTCTGGCCCGAATATTGAAAACCAAGGGTGCCCGGTATGGTTTGGCCAATGCTTGCGTCGGCGGCGGGCAGGGCGTGGCCACGATTATAGAAAGAGAACCGTAAGGACATTGTCACTGTCAGTGTTTAGTGCCAGTAATTAAATGAAGGAGCAATTTTACCTCATCCTAACCACTGACACTGACCCTAATCACTTATACACAGGAGGTTGGAAATGACTATTGACGATATCAAAAACATCTGCGTAGTGGGTGCGGGGAACATGGGGCATCAGATATCTCTCTTATGCGCCATCCACGGGTATAAAACCATCTGCACGGACATCATCCCGGATATTTTAAAGAAGGCCGAAAAGTTCGCTGACACGTACCTGCCCGGCCGGGTGGAAAAAGGCAAGATGACCAAAGAGGTCGCGGAAAAGGCCCGCAAGAATATTTCCTTCACGCTGGACCTGAAAGAGGCGGCGCAAAACGCCGACTTCGTCATCGAAGCAGCCATAGAGGTTCTTGACATCAAGAGAAAAGTCTTTGCCGATCTCGACCGGCTGGCCCCGCCCCGGGCGATTCTTGCAACCAACAGCTCATACCTCGTGAGCTCCCTCGTCGCCGACGCAACAAAACGGCCGGCCAAAGTGCTTAACATGCACTTTTTCAACCCGGCGTTGGTGATGAAACTCGTGGAAGTGGTGAAGGGACCTCACGTCTCCGACGAAGCGGCCCAGATCACCATGGACCTTTCCACAAAACTGGAGAAGATTCCGGTCCTCCTCAAGAAAGAGGTGGAAGGATTCCTGCTCAACCGGATCTTCCGGGTGATCGGCCAGGAGGCCCAGTGGATGCTGGAGATGGGAATCGCCAGCTTTGAGGACATCGATAAAGCCTGCGTCTACGGCGCCGGCCATCCCATGGGGCCCTTCCGGCTGAATGACCTGACCGGGATCGACCTCACCTACATCCGGTCCATGGAACGCTTTAAAGAAACCGGAAACCGGGCCGACCTGCCCTCTCCCAGCGTCGTGGAAAGATACATGAAGGGTCACTACGGGGAGAAGTCCGGCAAAGGCTGGTATGACTACACCAAAAAATAGAATTTTAAATCCCCTAACCCTCACCCCCTCGAGGAGCATTGGTGCAGAATGGGCTTAGCTATATCAATGCCTGTTCTGCACGAAAGTTCCCATGAACACCCCATTGTCTTTTCAGTATTCTTACGGCCATTCCAAGGGAGTTCTTATCAAAAAATCAAACCAACGGAGGAAATATTGATGGGGAGCACTTTGATCGATGCGCCGGAGGGCGTTATTGGCTCCGGGAAAGAAACTCTGGCCGGCACCCAGACTCAGGAGCTTCGCTTTCCGGACCTCAAGCGGGAGCAGATGACCGAGGCGCAGAAGCGGGTTTATGAATCCATCGCGGGCGGACCGCGCGGCGGCGTGCGGGGTCCCTTCGGACCGCTGCTGCGCAGTCCGGAGCTGGCGGACCGGGTTCAGAAGCTCGGTGAGTACCTGCGGTTCAATACCTCGCTGCCGGAGCGGCTCAACGAATTGGCCATCCTGATCAACGCCCGCTTCTGGGATTCCAGGTACGAGTGGTGCGCGCATAGGCCGCTCGCGATCAAAGGCGGCCTCGCCGAGTCGATCGCCGGCGACCTGGCTCGGAACAAGCGGCCGGCGAACATGAAGCCGGAGGAGGAACTGGTCTACGACTTCTGTACGAATCTGCACCGGCAGCATTTCGTCGACGACGCGCTGTTCAGACGCGCGGTGGCGACTCTCGGCGAACAGGGCGTGATCGATCTCATCGCGGTCAGCGGCTATTACACGCTGGTGGCGATGGTGCTGAATGTGGCCGGGATCCCGCTGCCCTCGGGCGAGAAATCGCCCTGGTGACCGAGAGAAAATTGATACGATTTTGGCAATTCAGGAAATTACAGCCAAAGGTAAAAGGTTATGATTTTCATCCACGTCCCCTGGGAGAGGAAAAAAAGTTGACATTTTTTTCACCCTTGATTAATAATACATCGCGCTCATT
>CAZIDC010000242.1:0-5064 GCA_964537885.1 uncultured Syntrophaceae bacterium
CAAGGGAAAATTTTGCTTGACAATTTTATTGAATTTTCTAAAATGACTCCATTCTGGGTTTGCCTCTAAAATGAAGTTGGGTAATTACCTTGTCTTGACCCCCGATCCTGACCGAGGGTATCCGGAAAAGGGTTCCGAGGGGTTTTCTTTCCATTTGCTTTTTCAAGAAAAATTTATTGAAGATCGGGCCGTCAAAGAAGGAAAAGATTATCCTGTTGGCTTTTCGGTCGTTTGGAAACAAGGGGCGCGAAAAAAAATTTTCGGAAGGAGGAGAGCATGAATCGGAAGAAATCATTCAAAGGCTTAACAGCAGGAGTCATTTTGGGAATCGTTTTTCTATTTTCCATCTCCCCTGTCCTCGGAGCACCCCCCATAAAAATCGGGATGATTACCGACCTATCCGGGATGGCTTTTGTCCTGGCCAAACCCAATGTGGACGGGGCTCAAATGGCCGCCGATGAGGTCAATAAAGCGGGCGGCATCCTGGGGAGAAAAATCGAGATCCTGGTCCGGGATAGCGCTCTTAAAACCGATCTGGGGATCGCCGCCGCCAGAGAGCTCATCCTGGATCAGAAGGTGAATTTCATCTTCGGGCCGGTGAGCAGCGCCGTCCGCCTGGCCATTTCGGACTTATGCAAGATGTACAAAGTCCCCCTCATCGATACGATCGGAGGATCCCGCCGTCTGAACGAAGACCGCGGCCACGATTATTTCTGGCAAATGTCGTTGAGTACTCGAACGGAGGCCGGCGGACAAGCCATAGGCACCGCCAAGGTAAAAGGAGTCAAAACCATCTGTACCATCTCTCCCGATTACGAGTGGGGCCGTATGGAATACGAAGGTTTTATAGAACCTTTTAAGAAACTCATCCCGGGAGTGCAGGTTCTGGGTGAATTCTGGCCCAAACTGGGGGAGAAAGATTACACTACCTATATCACCGCCATTATCGCCAAGAAGCCGGATCTGCTCTGGTCGGCGCTTTGGGGCGGGGATTCCATCGGTTTTGTAAAACAGGCCAAGCCCTATGGGCTTTTCGAAAAGATGAAATTCTCCGGAAGTTCAGAGCTGGGAGGGATGATCGCCTTGGGAAAGGAGGGAGTGGAAGGAACTTACGGCTGGGACCGTGCTCCTTTCTATGCCATCCAAAACCCGAAGATCAAACCTTTCATCGAAGCCTGGAGGGCCAAGACCGGAAGGTGGCCCGAAGGCTGGGCGATTCTGGGCTACGACGGGATCCTCACCGTGAAGCATGGGATCGAGAAAGCCGGGAAAGTAGACGGGGAGGCCTGGGTGAAGGCCATGAAGGGCGAGACCGTCCAGCTTCTCCACGGGAAGGTTAAATTCCGCGATTTTGACAACCTGTCCAATTCCCCGGTCTATTTCGGAAGGAATGTTTTTGTCCCCGAGTATCCGTTCGTGATAATGAAGCCGGTAGATATTATCGACACGGAACCAATGTTTCTTCCTGTAGCGGAGGTCAAGAAGATGAGGGAAGCGGTTAAATAGAAAAACGGAGCGCCAACGATGTCTATGGATGCAATCTTAAACCAGTTCATGAGCGGAGCGACCTATGGGATGGTTCTCTTCTTAGTCGCCCTGGGTCTGGCCCTGATCTTTGGCGTCATGAAGGTGATCAACTTCGCTCATGGATCGCTCTACATGCTGGGAGCATTCTTCGGCTACTTCATCTGGAACGCTTTGCAGGGCCTGGAATACGCCTTCTGGCTAAGCACCCTTCTGGCGGGGGTGGCGGTCGCCGCCGTGGGCCTGGTCATTGAGTACCTTCTCCGCCCCCTTTACCAGCGGGAACATGGCGATCAGATCCTTTTCACCTACGGATTTGTCCTCATCATCGGGGATCTCGTTAAGATGCTCTGGGGGGGGCAGTACTATTCCATTCCCCGACCCCCAGGGCTGGAGGGAAGCTGGAAGCTCGGCGAAATCATGCTCCCCACATACAACCTCTTCATCATCGCCGCTGGACTGGGAACGGCTCTGGGTCTCTGGCTCCTGCTGGCGAAGACCAACATCGGGAAGATTATCCGGGCCGCGGTCTTTGATCGGGAGATGGTCAGCATGATCGGGATCCGTTTGCCCTGGCTATTCGCCGCCGTTTTCGCCCTCGGCGCTTTCATCGCCGGCGCAGCCGGCCTTCTGGCCGCTCCCATCGGCAACATCGGAACGGGCATGGATGTGGAGATCATTGTAGCAGTTTTTGCCGTGGTTATCGTGGGGGGGATGGAAAGCCTTTTTGGCGCCTTGCTGGCGGCACTGATCATTGGCGAAGTGTACGCCTTTGGTATCTTGATTTTACCTCAAATGGCCCTGGCCTTCATGTTTTTAGTGATGGTGGGTGTTCTGATTGTTCGTCCCCAAGGGCTCATGGGGAAAGGGGGAAGATGATGGCCATCTTCGGAAGGAGCCCTGCGGAGGCGGGAGAGGGCGGGATCAGCAAAGGATGGATTGCCGGAATCCTGGCCGTCGCCTTGATCCTGCCTCACTTCTTGCCGGTGTATTACCTGCAACTGGTTGACCTTTTTTTGATCGGGGCTCTCTTTGCTTTGTCCTTCAATCTCCTTTATGGGTATATGGGGCTGCTTTCTTTCGGCCATGCTGCTTTTTTCGGGGTGGGGGCCTATGGCGTGGCCCTTTTGATGAAAAAGGTGGGGCTCCACTATTTTATCTGCCTGCCCTTAAGCCTGATCATTACGGCCTTCATAGCCCTGATCATCGGCTATTTTTGCGCCAGGGTAAGCGAGTGGTTTTTTTCGATTCTTACCCTGGCCTTTGGACAGCTTCTATTCGTCATCGTCTCCAAATGGTATAGCTTGACCTCCGGGGATGACGGCATCCAGTCGGTCTTTCCCCCCGCGATCATCAGCGGCCACATCAGCTACTATTATTTCACTCTAATCATGGTGGCCATCGGCGCAGCCCTGCTATGGCGGATTGTCCATTCTCCCTTCGGCTATACCTTGCGTTGTCTTCGGGATAACCGCGAGAAGAGCGAATCCATTCGAATCAACGTGAGGCATTACCAGTGGATGGGATTCGTTGTGGCCGGGATTTTTGCGGGTTTCGCCGGGGGGTTGTTCGTCACCTTCAACTGGGCCATCGCCCCCACGGAGCTGGAGTGGACAAAGTCGGCAGAGCCCATGATTATGACTCTATTGGGGGGACAATTTGTCTTCTTCGGGCCGGTCGTCGGGTCCGCGATCTTCACGTTCCTGCAGTTTGTGGTCGGCAAAAAAACAATTTATTGGGCTTTAGTGATGGGCCTGGTACTCCTGTCCGTCGTCCGCTTTCTTCCTGGTGGGGTATGCGGCTTCATCGAGCAGCGCTGGGCGGCCCGGAAAAGGAATAAGAACGCAGGGGCAGGGCAACCCTCCGCTTAAAGAACAGACCAAAAGATTGGCGAAGCGCGGTAAATCGCGTCTTGAGGAAAACGATGATCCTGGAAGTTGAAAACCTGGTGAAGGACTTTGGGGCCATGCGGGCCGTAAATGAGGTGAGTTTCCAGATCAAAGAGGGAGACTTGGTGGCTCTGATTGGGCCCAATGGAGCAGGTAAGACCACGGTCTTCAACATTATCACCGGATTTTTATGGCCAGATCAAGGAAAGGTCGTTTTCAACGGAGAAGTCATCAGCCGCAACCCTCCCTACCGCATCGCCCGCCGGGGCATTGGCCTGGCCTTCCAGATTACCAAGATTTTTCCCCGGATGAACGTTTTCCAGAATGTTCAGGTGGCTCTTTTTGCGGCTCAAGGCAAGACCGTCAATCTCTTTTCCCTGGCATCCCGGGTTCTGAAAGACGAAACCCTGGAAATCCTTTCCATGATCGGGCTTGCCGAGATGGCCGCTTTACCGGCGGGTACTCTGTCGCAGGCGGACAAGAAAAGACTGGAGTTCGCCATCGCTCTGGCGGGTAATCCCAAGTTTCTTTTATTGGATGAACCGACATCCGGCCAGTCTGCGGAAGAGACGTCCCTCACCGTGGAACTCATCCGCCGCATCAATCAAGAACATAGTTTGACTATCCTTTTCGTGGAGCACAAGATGCCCGTTGTCTTCGGGATTGCCAAAAGGATTCTGGTCATGCATCAGGGGAGCCTGATTGCAGAAGGTGAGCCTGAGGTCGTCCGCCGGGATGAAAAGGTGCAGAGGGCTTATCTTGGGGAAAGCGTATGATTCTGGAGGTGACGGAAGTCCATACCTATTACGGAACGAGTCACGTTCTGTTCGGCCTTTCCTTTAAAGTGGAAGAGAGGGAGTTGGTCGGATTGCTGGGCCGGAACGGAGCCGGAAAGACCACCGCCCTGCGGTCCATCATGGGAGCCACTCCTCCCCAATCCGGGAGTATTAAATTTCAGGGGAAAGAGATCAGCCACTTCCCACCTTATTCTATTGCTCGCCTGGGCATTGGCTTCATCCCGGATAATAAGAGGATCTTCCCGGATCTGACGGTGCGCGACAACCTGGAGATCGCCAAGAGAAAGCCACGGGACAAAGGCCGGGGCTGGACGGTATCCAGGGTATATGAACTTTTTCCCCAGCTCGAGAGTCTTGAAAAACGCCCAGGGGCTCATTTAAGCGGTGGAGAGCAGCAAATGCTGGCCATTGGACGGGCCTTGATGGGCAATCCTTTATTGCTGCTCATGGATGAACCAACCCAGGGGCTGGCTCCGCTTTTGGTCCGACATCTGGGCGAACAGGTCAAGAAACTCACCGAAGAAGGTGTGGCGGTTCTTCTGTCCGAACAGAACGTGGCCTTCACCGGGTGGGTCGCCGAGCGGGCCTATATCATCGATCATGGCCTGATCCGCCATGGGGGAACCACGAAGGAACTGCTGGAGGACGACGAGATCAAGAAACGCTACCTGCTGGCTTGAATGGGTGGCTCCAACCCCTGCTTCTCCCGTACCCCCCGTTACAATTTTTGAACTTTGCAAAAGGAATGGAAAATTACGGATCTTGTTAAGTCCCCCTCACCTTCCCCTCTCTCCGAAGCTGTGAAAAAATTGGGGTAGGGGGGAAGGAAAGGCTTTACTCATGTCCAGGGGCCA
>CAZIDC010000243.1:0-5045 GCA_964537885.1 uncultured Syntrophaceae bacterium
AGGAGGTAAAAAATGAATTTTCCAAAAGTATATCGCCTGCGCCAGACTTTTGACCGCACCCAGGTCGCCGACCTTCCGGGTACGGTCAAAGCTGAGTTGAAGAAGCTTACTCTCGAAAAGTCCGTCAAACCCGGGCAACGGGTCGCTCTAACGGCCGGCAGCCGCGGCGTCGCCAACATTGCCGTCATTTTGAAGGCCGCCGCAGAGTTCCTCAAGTCTTTGGGAGCCCAACCCTTCATCTTTCCGGCCATGGGCAGTCATGGAGGGGCCAAAGCGGAAGGCCAGACCGCTCTGCTGGCTCACTATAACGTGACGGAGGCTTTCACGGGAGCCCCTGTTCTTTCTTCCATGGAAGTCGTCGAAATCGGCAAGACCGAAGACGGGGTGCCGGTCTTTATCGACAAGAATGCCTCCCAGGCCGACTGGATCATCGTACTCAACCGCGTCAAACCCCATACCAAGTTCAAAGCCCCGATTGAAAGCGGGCTGATGAAGATGATGGCCATCGGCATGGGCAAGCAAAAGGGCGCGGAGTATTACCACAAAGCTGCCCTCCAATATACTTTTCCCAAAATTATCGTAGATGCCGGGCGGGTGGTTTTGCAAAAGGCCCCCGTTTTATGCGGGCTGGGTATTGTGGAAAACGGTTATGATGAAACGGCTAAAATCGAGGCCCTGAAGCCGGAGGAACTGGAGAGGAAGGAAAAAAGGCTTTTAGCGTTGGCCAAGAAGATGATGCCCAAGCTCCCCTTTGATGAAATTGATCTTTTGATCGTGGATGAAATGGGAAAAAACATCAGCGGCACCGGGATCGATCCGAATGTCACCGGGCGGAACCGGGACCTGATCGGGGTCTTCCCCCACCCGACCCAAATCAAGCGGCTTTTTGTCCGGGACCTGACCGCCGATTCCAACGGGAATGCCACGGGCATCGGGCTGGCCGATCTGACTACGAAGAGGCTGGTGGACAAGATTAATTACCAGGCTACCTATATGAACTGCATCACTGGAATCAGTCTGGAAAAAGCCGCCGTCCCCATGCACTTCGAGACCGATCAGGAAGCGATCCAAGTGGCTCTTGGCTCCATCGGTTTGACTCCCCCGGAGAAGAGTAAGATCGTCCGCATAAAAAACACCCTGCAGGTGGATGAGGTGGAAGTCTCTGAAGGGTATAAAGAAAAACTACCCCAGAGGTCCGACCTGGAAATATTGGACGGTCCCAAGTCCATGCCTTTTGATGGCCGGGGCAATCTCCTCCCTTTGATCGTCCATGGGACGAGGAAGGGAGACCTCTAAAATGACCGACATCTTCCTCGCCCCCAGACAGTATGTCCAACGCCATGGAATCCTGCAGGAGGCCGGAAAATACTTTCAAACCTTTGGCCGTCGTCCTATGATTCTGGGGGATTCCCTCGTTCTTTCCATCCTTCGCCCGATTCTAAAAGATCCGATAGCCGAAGCCGGCCTTTTTCCGTCCTATGTGCTTTTTGGGGGGGAATGCAACCGAGCTGAGATTATCCGCTTGGTCAACACCGCTCGCCAGGGAAATATGGATTTCATCGTAGGCACGGGTGGGGGCAAAGCGATAGATACCTCGCGCATGGTGGCGGACCGGCTGCAGGTTCCCCTGATTACGGTTCCAACCAGTGCGGCCACCTGTTCCGGCGCTTCCTCCGCCGCAGTCGTTTATGAAAACGGGGTGCGCCTGGAAACCGTCAGCGGCAAGAGCGCCGACCTGGTTTTGGTCGATTCCGCGATTCTGTCTACGGCACCCGGGCGTTTGTTGGCCGCGGGCATAGGGGATGCTCTGGCCAAATGGTACGAGGGAAAGCCCTGTTATGACCAGTTGAGAGAACCCGACTCCGCTACCCAGTCCGCCATGACTCTTTCCACCCAGGTCAAGGAAACCCTTTTACAAATAGGGCTGAAGGCCAAGCAAGATGTAGAGGCCCCCATAAATTCCCCGGCAGTTGAAACGGCCGTTGAAAACAACATCCTTCTGACAGCCATCATCGGGGGGCTGGGAGGATCGAAATTCCGCGTGGCCGTGCCCCATGCTTTACTCTACGGGTTGACCGTTATGCCCCAGGTTCACGAAAACCTCCACGGGGAAATGGTGGCCTATGGAATCATAGTGCAACTCTGCCTGGAAAAAAATGAAGCCGAGATCCAGACCATCCTGCCCTTTTTCTCCCGGCTTGGTTTGCCCTTGACTCTGCGAGAGCTTGGCCTCACCAATTTTGAGGATCCCCTTTTCTGGGAAGGGCTGAAACGAACCTGTGTTAAGGGCAGTTCGGTCCATAACCTGCCGTTCCCGGTCGATGAGCAAAAGCTCTATCAAGGCATGCTCGAAGCCGATGAACGGGCCAGGGCCCTTACGGGAAAAAGATGATCCAAGAGGTTCAAAACTGAAATGAAACGTTATGAGATACGCATTGCCGGATTTGGCGGCCAGGGGGTGGTAACCATCGGCAAAATCGTGGGGGTAGCCGCCGCCCTGCATGATAAAAAAAATGCCGTGCAAACCCAATCCTATGGCCCGGAGTCTCGGGGAGGGGCCTGCAAAGCCGAAGTCGTTCTTTCCGATGAAGAGATTTATTACCCCAAAGTCCGTTCGGCCGACGTTCTGGTTGCTTTATCGCAGACCGCCCTTGACGCTTACCTCAAAGACCTCAAACCCGGTGGTTTATTGATCATCGACCCTTTGACGGTTGTCAAAGAAATTCCCCGTGCGGATATCCAGGTAGTCAAAGTTCCTACCGCCGAGATCGCTCTCCAAGTTGGCAATAAGAGATTTCAAAATATGGTGGCCCTGGGAGCGCTTTGCCAGCTGATCGGGGTCATCTCCCTCAAATCTCTGGAAAAAACGATCGGGGAATTCGTCCCGCCCAAGACTCTGCCGCAAAATATGGAGGCCTTTCAGAAAGGGATCGAATATGTCCGTGAATGATCATGCGGCCTTTGAGCCTCTGCTCACCGAAGAAGAGGCTAAAAAGGTCATCCGGGGTCCGCTTCCGCCCGGAGAATATTATCTGTTCGGAAGCGATGCCTGCGTGGAAGGGGCGATCACGGCCGGCTGCCGTTATTACGCCGGCTATCCCATCACTCCCGCTTCCGAAATCATGGAGAAAGCGGCTGAACGCCTGCCCCAGGTGGGTGGACGATTCATCCAGATGGAAGACGAAATTGCCTCGGCCTGCTCGCTCATCGGCGCTGCCTGGGCGGGGACCAAGGGCATGACCGCGACTTCCGGTCCAGGCTTCTCGCTCATGATGGAAGCTGTCTCCTACGCCATTATGTCGGAAACTCCCTTCCTGATCGTCAATGTCCAGCGGCCGGGTCCGGGACAAGGGTATATAACATCCTCTCAGGAAGACGTAATGCAAGCCAGGTGGGGCCATCATGGCGGAGGCGCGCTGATTGCCCTGGCGCCTTCATCCGTGCAGGAGATGTTTGATTTTACCATCGAAGCCTTCAACTATGCCGAGAAATGGCGCGTACCCGTAATTTTATTAGCCGATGAAACCCTGGCCCATATGCGCGAGAGATTAACGGTCCGGCCCCAAAAAGATATTAAGATCTCCAACCGCCTGAAACCGCAGGATCTGAAGATCCCGCCTGAAAAATTTCTTCCCTATGATCCTCTGGAAGGCATCATTCCTCCGATGCCCGCCTGGGGCGACGGCTATCGGGTCAACGTGGTTGGCCTGGTACATCATCCGGACGGCAACATCACCAAATACAACCCGGAAATGCACATGGCCTGCGTGGGTCGAATTTATCGCAAGATCGAGGACCACGCGGATGAAATCGCTGAGGTGGAGGGATTCTTTCTGGAAGGTTGCCGGAATCTTATCGTCGCTTACGGAACAACGACTCGCTCTGCTTTCGAGGCTTTCCAGGAGCTTCGGGAAAAGGGCCGCGGGGATATTGGATTTCTCCGTTTGAAAACGCTCTGGCCTTTTCCCGAAAATAAAATCCGGGCCATGATCGGCCCGTTGCAGAATGTCTTTTTCCCGGAAATGAACCTCGGATATATGATTCATCCTTTGAAGGAGGCCCTGCGGGACCGGGCCGAGCGATATATTTCCATCCCCTGCCTGGGCCAGTTGCATTCTCCGGATCAGATCATCGATAAGATAACCGAAGTTTTGGGAAAATAATTAACCTTTGGCCTTGAACCTTGCACCTTTGACCTGAAAGGTTTTTCCATGAAACATCCCATGTTGCAATATCTCAGGGAGACAGGAACCTATGGGGACCGCTTCCCTACCATTTTTTGCCCTGGCTGTGGCATCGGTCAGGTCTTGAACTATACCTTGAATGCAGTCGACCACATCATCAAAAAAGACGGCGTATCTCCCGACCGTTTCTTTTTTGCCTCCGGTGTTGGCTGTTCAGCCCGTCTGACCTCTCATTACCTGAATTTTGATTCCATCTGGTCCCTGCACGGCCGGGCACCGGCCGTAGCCACCGGCGCGCTTCTGGCCCGCCCGGAATTGAAAAGCATTGTCTTCACGGGAGATGGGGATGCGGCGGCCATCGGCGGCAATCATTTCATACAGGTCTGCCGCCGCAATTTAGACATGACCTTGGTTTGCATGAACAATGGTCTCTACGGGATGACCGGGGGACAAGCGGCCCCGACGACTCTGCGGGGAACCCTTTCAACGACTTCCCCCTATGGAAACGTGGAGAATGCCTTCGATCTTTGCGAGTTGGCCATCACTTCCGGGGCAAGTTATGTGGCCCGGTGGACCACCGCTCATCCCCAGCAGTGTATTCAGGCCATCGAGAAAGGAATCCGTAAAAAAGGGCTGGCTTTCATCGAAATCATGACCCAATGCCCCACCCACTGGAAAGAAGACCCGGCCAAGATGATGAAGAAGTTCCGGACGCAAGCCGTTCGCTTTTCCAAAGAAAAGGGAAAAGAGTCTTTAAAAAGAGGCCAATTCTTGGTGGGAGAACTTCTCAACAAAGACCAGCCCGAGTGGCTGGAGACGTACCAAAAGATTATCGATCAGTTCAAGTAAAAGAAAAGACGC